>CAZYLX010000294.1:0-4952 GCA_964648595.1 uncultured Acidimicrobiaceae bacterium | reverse complement strand
CCGGCGTCGAGCTCCACATCCTTCCCAGCGCCAACGACGTCGAGTTCGACGATCGACGCCAGCTCAAGTGGACCGACTTCGGCGAGACAGCGAAGCTCGTCGACGGCGCATACGACGCCAGCACGAAATATCTCGACGAGCGAAGGAAGCAGCCATGAGCGGACCACCCCCCTATTGGTTCCGAAGGTTGATCTGGGCTCCGGCTTTGGTTGTCGGCACGGTCGCTCTCTTCATCACCCTCCCGCTGTGGATCCTGGTCGCGGCGTTCGCCTCACGAATCGTCCCTGGCCGCTGGCGGATTCTCCGCGTCGCCTGGTTCCTTTTTGTCTACCTCCTCTTCGAATCGCTGATGCTTGTTGTGCTGTTCGTACTGTGGATCGCATCGGGGTTCGGCTGGAAGATCCATTCGCCGCGATTCGAAGACATCCACTACCGGCTGGCTGCATGGTGGCTGCGCCGAGTCATGGGCAGCGCTCGCCGGACCTTCAACCTGGTGATCGAACGCGACGACCAGGACGACACGTCGATCGGGCAGGGCAATCGTCCGCTGATCGTCTTCAGTCGCCACGCCGGCCCAGGAGACTCTTTCCTGCTGATTGACGCGCTGCTGAATCGGGGCCACCGCAGGCCCCGGATCGTCCTGAAGGATCTGCTCCAGCTCGACCCTTGCGTCGACGTTGCTCTGAATCGTCTGCCAAATCGCTTCATCCCGAGCAAAGGGAGAGCAGGCAACGTGGTGATCGATTCGATCGCCGAGTTGTCGGGTGGAATGGGCACGGGCGATGCGTTCGTTTTGTTCCCCGAGGGCGGCAACTTCACACCGGCTCGTCATGCTCGAGCGATCGAGAAGTTGGAGGAGATCGGTCGCCCCGGGCTTGCCGATCAGGCCCGGCACATGCAACACGTTCTCCCGCCGAAGCCAACCGGCGCCCTGACGGCCATCGCCGCTGCACCCAACGCCGACATCGTGTTCGTCGGCCATGTCGGGCTCGAGGAGCTGAGCACGATGAAGGACCTGTGGCGAGGGATTCCGATGGACGCGAACGTCGTCTCCCGACTGTGGTTCGTCACGGCCGATGAGGTGCCGGCGGAGCCAGAACGCGAGCAATGGTTGTACGACCACTGGAAGCAGATGGACGAATGGATCGATCGTCAGGGTGAGCCCGTGGCAGAAATCGGCGGCTCCCCGCCGCCGGCTACCGCGAGTGACTGAAGTCGCTCAGAGGGCCTGATCGAGCTTCGAGCAGTAGGTCTTGAGCACTTCGACTCGGGCCCAGCGTTTGTTGTTGGCTGGGACGAGGTGCCATGGGGCGTAGTCGGTGCTCGTGCGAAGCACCATGTCGTGAACCGCCGCCTCGTATGCCGACCACTGATCGCGGTTGCGGTAGTCCTCATCGGTGATCTTGTACTTCTTGTACGGCGTGGCCTCGCGAGCCCGGAATCGGCGGAGTTGCTCTTCGGGGTCGATGTGCAACCAGAACTTGAGCAGTTGGATGCCGCTCTCGCACAGCTGTTGCTCGAAGTCGTTGATCTCGCGGTAGGCCCGCTGCCATTCGGCCTCGGTGGCGAAGCCCTCGACCCGTTCCACCAGCACGCGGCCGTACCAGCTGCGATCGAAGACGGTGATGTTTCCGGCCCGGGGCAGGCGGCGCCAGAAGCGCCACAGGTAGGGGTGGGCCAGCTCTTCAGAAGTCGGAGCTGCTACCGGGTAGACGTCGTAGATCTCGGGGTCCAGAGCCTGGGTGATTCGACGGATCACCCCGCCCTTTCCGGCCGCGTCCCATCCTTCGAACATCAGAACGCTGGAGATGCCTTGAGCATTCGCCTCATCGACCAGTCGACGGACTCGACCCTGGTACTTGTTCCGCTGTTTGCGATAATCGGTCGGCGACAGACTCTTTGTGAGGTCGACGGTGTCCAGCACCGTTGAGGTCTCGAGCCCGGTCGGACTCACCGCGGCCGCAGGCGCTGCTGTTTCCGTGGCCGAAGGTTCCGATGTGAGACGACGGGTGAGGGATTCCAGGATGATTCCGGCCACCGCAGCGTTGCGGTATCGGTTGTTCGTGCTTTCGATGAGATGCCACGGCGCCTCGTCGGTCTCCGTCTCGCGAATCACGCGCTCCGCGACCTCGAGCGTCTTGTTGTACGAGTCGTAGGCCCCCCAGTCCTCTGGCTCGACGCGCCAAGCCTGCCGGGGGTGCTTTTTGGCTTTCTTGAGCTCTCGTTTGAACTTGGCCTTCGGTAGATGGAGCCAGAACTTCAACACCAAGGCACCGTCGGCCACCAGATCGTCCTCGAAGCCGGCCATGTGACTCAAGCGGCGATCCATCGCCTCACCGTCGAGATCATCAGTCAGCCGTTCGTGAATCGTGTTGAGCGGCCAACCACCCAGATACACGCCGATCTCGCCCTTCCTCGGGAGTGAATTCCAGTAACGCCAGAAGCGTGGTCGCTCCAGTTCCTCGGGCCTGGGCCGGCCGAGCGCGTTCGTGCGCATGTACCGGCCGTCCATCATGTCGTGAAGCGAGTGCAGCAGGTCGTTGGCGCCGATTCTGTCATTGCCGGCGATGAGGATCACGACCGGAAAGTCAGCCTCGCGGAGGTCGTACTGGGCGTTGACCAGATTCAAGCGAAGCTCTGGTATCAACTCCTCGAACTCGGTCTTGCTGAGTTTGTTCCGTACTTCCAGTGCTTCGAACATCTCACATCCCCGCCGACGATGGTCGGGCCATCACAGCACAAGTTCCGCCAACTCCATCCATCGGCGCCTGGCGGTGCACACTGTGTTCGTGGACGATGTTCGATACGCGCGGGATGGCGAGGTACACGTGGCCTTCCGCGAGGTGGTGGGTGACGCGTCCAGCGACACCGCCGTCCTGTGGTGTCCTGGACAGTTCGTTCCCATGGAGATGATGTGGGCCGACCACGGCTATGCCCGCTTCGTCGATGGGTTGGTCGGCCTCGGAAAGCTCGTGGTGTTCGATCGCCGCGGCATCGGGCTGTCCGATGCGGTGACCGATTGGTCGACGTCGGTCTATGACCAGTGGGTCGACGATGCGGTGTCGGTTTTGGATACCGCAGGAATCGACAAGATCCATGTCGTTGGGTGGGAACAGGGCGCAGTGCTTGCGTGGCTGCTGGCGATCCGACATCCACATCGGGTCTCCGGCGTTGTCGTTCTCCACGGCTTGGACCAGATGGATCGAATGATGATCGCTGGTTGGCCCTCTGGACAGGAGCTTGGCGCGGCGATGCGGAAGTGGATCGAGACCGGTGACGGGGATGCTCTACCAACAGGTGAGGACATCTCCTATGCGCCGAGTCGAGCGGGTGATGCCTCCCTGGAGCAGTGGCTTGGTCAGGCCGGGCGCCTCGGTGCCAGCCCAAGCATGGCGGCGCGGCTGTGGGAGTCGGTGCTGAGTGATGACAACGACCTGAACTTGGCCGAGCTGTCATGCCCCGCCACTCTGCTCTGGCGGCGCGACAACCAGGTCTGGCCAAAAGAGGTCGGTCGTGCTCTCGCCGCGGACTTTCCCAACATCGAGTACGTGGAGCTCGCCGGGGAGGACTTCGCTCCATACAGCGGCGACATCGACGGGCTCGTCCACGAGATCGAACGATTCATCACCGGAGAAACCACCAGGAAAGGGTCCAACGACCTGCGACTGACGGCGGTGCTGTTCACCGACATCGTCGGGTCCACCGCGTCGGCCAGCTCGATCGGGGACGGCGCATGGCGGGGGACGCTCGACGCTCACGACCGGATCGTCGAACGTGTCGTTGCCCGTCATGGGGGAACGGTGATCAAACAGACTGGCGATGGGGCTCTCGTCGTGTTCGATCTCGCCTCACAGGCCCTGCGAACCGCAGTAGCGCTTCGCGACGAACTCGGTTCGCTCGGCATCGAGCTGCGACAGGGGGTCCACGCAGGCGAGATCGTCATCCGAGGTGACGACGTTTCGGGCGTTGCCGTGCACATCGCGGCCCGCGTCATGAGCCTGGCCGGATCGGGCGAAATCCTGACATCGGCAGTGGTCCCCATGCTGGTCGAAGGCAACAACATGGCCTTCGATGAGCGAGCTTCCACGACACTACGCGGGCTCCCCGGAGACCGAGCACTCTACGCGCTCAGCGACCAGCCCGCCCACTAGCGAAGCGACCCGCGTGGCGGTTGGCGCCATCTCCACCAGGCAGCGGCGACCCACCGCGACTTCGACGGCAGGGCCTGCGTCAGCTACGAAGTACCGGTGAGCGCTCCCCAGCACAACCACGACCACGGCCACTCGCACGGAACGAACGAGGTCAACACCGAGACTCGGCCAATGCGCGAGGAGCGCCGACCACCTCGTGATGACGCCGACGAGGTTGCGCCGGGCGTCTTACGTATCCAGCTCCCGATCTCCCTGCCCGGCCTGGGCCACGTGAACTGCTACGCCATCGAGGACCGTCAAGGCATCACTCTTGTCGACCCCGGACTTCCTGGGATTCCGACCTGGCGAGCATTGAAGAAGCGGATGGCGGCGGCAGACCTTCCCGTCAATCGGGTCCACACCGTCGTCATCACCCACTCCCATCCCGACCATTTCGGACAGGCAGCGACGCTGCGTCGCAAGTTCGGCGCAGAGGTCATCACTCACCGGAACTTCCGAACCTTCCTCGACCCGCAAGCTGAAGCCGACGAAGGAGAAGCGGAGATCACCACATCACTCGACCAAGCGAAGGCGAACGTCCACGCCGACCCGACGGTTGGCCGCACCCCGTTTGACAGCCAAACACCGTGGGGTGGGCAACGCCACCAGCTGCCGCTCGCTCGGCGCCTTCGATATCGGGCCATGCGAGTGGCCGCCGGCCGCTTCATGTCGACCCCGCAGCCGACACAACGAGTCGATGAGGCCGATGTCATCACGATCGGAGACCGAGAGTGGGTCTCGGTCCACACCCCGGGCCACACA
>CAZYLX010000293.1:0-4982 GCA_964648595.1 uncultured Acidimicrobiaceae bacterium | reverse complement strand
CGAGAATCAGAGGCTTGGTACAAGGAGCACTTCGGGCTGGTCACCTCCGATGAAATCGCGTTGAAGGACGACACCGCACTCGGCGCCTTTCTGCGATGTGACGCAGGCGAACGGTTTGTCGATCACCACACGCTGTTCCTGATCAACGCAGGGAAGCCGGCGTACAACCACGCCGCATTCGAAGTAGCCAATCTCGATGACCTGATGACCGGCCACACGCACCTGACAACACACGAGCGCAAGCATCAGTGGGGTATCGGTCGCCACCTACTGGGCAGCCAGATCTACGACTACTGGTACGACCCCTACGACCATGCGCTCGAACACTGGACAGACGGCGACCTCTTCAACAACAACACACCACCGAACATCGCAACGACCGCTGAGCTGATGGCATCGCAGTGGGGCCCGACCCATTCGACGCCCGGTCTCTGAGCCGACCCCGACGAATCCACTCTGTCGGACCAACCCGAAAGCTGATTCATGGCCTTCCGCCTCGCAAACATCAACGACCGCGCTGCCCTCGTCGAGGGCGGCGCCTACTACGACCTCGAAACGATCTCGGGAGGGGCCATCGGCCCCGACCTGATGGCTGCCCTGAATGAGGCCGATGCACTCCATGAACTGGGAGCGACCCTCGGCAACCGCGAACCGACGGGCCTCGTGACCGACGCATCCATCGGAGCCCCGGTGCCCCGACCCCAGAAGTCGTTCGGCATCGGCCTGAACTACCTCGACCACGCGGCCGAGAGTGACATGGAGCTACCGAAGAACCCATTGGTGTTCACGAAATTCCCTTCTTGCCTCGTCGGCCCGACAGCAACGGTCGAGATGCGCAGTGACTACGTCGACTACGAAGGTGAGCTGGTCGTAGTGATCGGCAAGGGCGGCAAGGACATCGCCGCTGCTGACGCGTGGGACCACGTGATCGGTGTCACCGGCGGCCAGGACATATCTGACCGCAAGGCACAGTTCGCAGCCAAGCCGCCACACTTCGACCTGGGCAAGTCGTTCGACACCTTCGGGCCAATCGGTCCTGATCTGGTCTCGATCGACCAGGTCGACGCCGAGAACCTACGCATCGTCACCAAAATCAACGGCGAGGTTCGCCAGGACGACACGACGGCCAGCCTCATCTTCGGCATCCCGAAGCTGATCGAGTATCTGTCACACATCACGACTCTCGTGACCGGCGACATCATCTTCACCGGAACCCCTTCTGGCGTCGGCGCCGCGGCAGGCAAGTACCTGGCCGATGGCGACGTCATCGTCACCGAGATCGAGGGAGTCGGGACCCTCGAGAACCGCTGCGTCATGGCTTGAGCGCTGAGTTGGTTCTCGGGTGGATTCGGCCCAGACGCTGGACCGAATCGGCCCGAGAATGGCACGGCGCACTTCGGCTACCCCTACCGCTCGGAACTCCAAGCCTGGAGACTGCGCACATAACCGGCGGGCATCGAGCTGGCTTCGAGCTCCGCCAGCGTCAACGCACCGACCTCGAGATGCTCGTCGCTGTGCCAGAGCTCGGCAGGCCCGGCCGCCGTGCATGCGTAGGTCAGAATGAGCACCCGCTTGTCAGCGACGTCATAGATCCACGAGTCGATCAGGCGACCAATCTCGACTGCGAGGCCCAACTCCTCGTCGATTTCCCTTCCGAGTGCGGCTTCGGGGCTGCGGTCAGAAGTCTCGAGGCGGCCGCCTGGCAACTCCCATTCGTCTCGCTCGTTGCGCAGCACGACGAAACGGCCGCCCCAGCTGATGACCCCTTTCACCGACACCGGCCATAACCCGGCATCAGATTCTCCAGGCATCGTCAGCTCCCCTCGTCACTCGTGGCCCAGTATCGCCGAACCGGTCGAACGACGCGCGAGTGCTGGAATCGCGCAAGAGCGCGCGGAACCGACACTCACCGCCCATCGGGAGCCGCGCCAATGTCAGAACCGCGCAACAGCGCGCGGAACGGACACGCCCTGGAGTCTGGCGCCGCCGCGTGAGAACCGCTGCGTCATGGCCTGAGCGCTGAGTTGGTTCTCGGGTGGATTCGGCCCAGATGCTGGATCGAATCGGCCCGAGAATGGCAGGGCGGACTTCGCCGGTTTGCAGAATCGGCGCAGGTCGAGTGGCATCTCGTCGGTGAGCTCGAACGAAACAACCGACCGACCACCACGACCACTCCCCCAACCGACGCCGGAAACAGCGGCGTTCTGGGACGGCGCCCGACGAGGTGAGCTGATCATCCAACGCTGCGACGACTGCAGTCACGCCTACTTCCCACCCCGCCCGTTCTGCCCGTCGTGCGGCTGCCGTGCGGTCCAGGACGAAGCGGCCAGCGGACAGGCGACGCTCTACAGCTATGTGATCAACCAACGACCGTCACCGGCCTTCGACGGGCCCGTCGCTGTCGCCGTTGTCGAGTTGGCAGAGGGCCCGAGAATGATGACGAACATCATCGACACGCCCCAGACCCAGGAAGCCCTCGTCCTCGACATGGAACTCGAGGTGGTCTTCGAACCGCAGAACGATGAGATCTCGCTCCCCCTCTTCCGACCGACGAACCACGGAGCAGCCGCATGAGCTTCGCCTTCGAACCTCGATCGGTTGCCGTCGTCGGCGCGGCCGAAACCACCGAGATGGGAACCATCCCGAATCAATCAGTGCTCGGGCTGCACGCTGACGCTGCGCTCAACGCCATCGCTGATGCCGGCCTGACCACCGCCGACATCGACGGTGTCGCCACGGCGGGCACCAGCCCGACCGATGTTGCCTTCTATCTCGGCATCACTCCGAAGTGGGTCGACGGCACTTCCGTTGGCGGCTGCTCGTTCATGCTCCACGTACGCCATGCCGCGGCCGCCATCGCCGCCGGTCACGCATCCACCATCTTGATCACCCACGCCGAGAGCGGCCGATCCCGGGTCGGTGCCGGACGCCGGGGATCGAACCCATCCTCGTTTTCTGGCCAATTCGAAGATCCGTTCGGCGCTGGTGGACCGCCGACCCGCTTCACGATCCCGTGGCTCCGCTACGCAAAGACCTACGGCGTCGAGATCGAGAAGCTGGCCAATGTCGCTGTTGTCCAACGGGAATGGGCCGGGCTGAATCCGCGAGCCAAGTTCCGTGACCCGATCTCTGTCGACGACGTTCTCGACTCGACCATGATCGCCACCCCGTTCACGAAGCTCATGTGTTGCCTCGTCACCGACGGCGGCGGCGCGCTCATCCTCACCTCGGCCGAGCGGGCGAAGGACTTCCCACAGCCTCCTGCCTTCATCCTCGGCACGGGTGAAAGCGTCGAGACACCGCTCATCAGTCAGATGGCTGACTTCACCTCGTCGGCCGCGTTCCGGGTGGCCGGCGCCCAGGCGTTCGCGGAGGCCGGCATCAGCACCGACGACGTCGATCATCTGATGATCTACGACGCCTTCGCCCACCTGCCGTTGTTCGGCCTCGAGGACCTCGGCTTCGTCGAGCGTGGAGCGGCCGCCGATTTCATCTGGGAACGCAACACTTCCATCGGCGGCTCACTGCCGCTCAACACCAACGGTGGCGGTCTCTCCTACATGCACTCTGGCATGTATGGGATGTACGCCCTGCAGGAGAGCGTGCGGCAGATTCGTGGCATCGCCCCCGCTCAGGTCGACAATGTCGACATCTCCGTAGCCCACGGCGTTGGCGGCATGTTCGGAGCCAGCGGCACCATCATCTTCGGCCGCTGAGGCCAGAAATTTCGGAGGCAGAACAATGCAAGTGAGCGACAAGATCTGTGTAGTGACCGGCGGCGGCAGTGGCATCGGCAAGGCCCTGTGTGAAAGGTTCGCAACCGAGGGCGCGCGATCGGTCGTCGTTGTCGATCGGAACGCTGATGGGGCCAGAGCCGTCGCCGCTGCCATCGGGGGAAGGGCAGAGGTGGTCGACGTCGGGAACGAGACTGAGCTCACCGCGATGCTGACGAACATCGAAGACGATCTTGGCCCGATCGATGTCCTGTGCAACAACGCAGGAATTGCGTCCGGCGGCGACCCGTTGACGACACCGATCGAGGAATGGCAGCGCCAATGGGACATCAACGTGATGTCCCACGTGTATGCGATCCGGGCCGTGCTTCCGTCAATGCTGGCGAGAGGCGAGGGCCACATCCAGCACACCGCGTCGATGGCCGGAATCCTCACCAGCCACGGCAACGCGCCGTACGCAACCTCGAAACACGCAGTGGTCGGACTGGCTGAGTGGATGTCGATCACGTACCACGACGCGGGAATTCGTAGCTACCTCCTTGCCCCGCTGGGCGTACGAACACCGATGCTCGGCGACGCCGCCGACTCCGAATGGGCCCGATCAGCCGCCGGCCCGATCGCCGAACCGGAGGAGGTTGCCCAACAAGTGATCGACGCATTCGACCAGGAACGATTCCTCGTGTTGACCAACCCCGTGGCCCAGGGCTGGATGGAGTTCAAAACAAACGACTCCGAGAAATGGCTGGCCGGCATGCGCCGCCTCCAAGCTCGCATCGACGCGGCAGCTGAACAGTGAACGACCTCGACGTGCTCATCGTCGGTGGAGGGCCCGTCGGCGTTGTCACGGCGCTCCTTCTGGCCAAACGCGGCTTCTCTGCGCGGATTCTCGAGCGAGATCCCGACATCTACGACCTTCCCCGTGCCATCGCGATGGATGACGAGATCCAGCGAGTGTTCCAGAATGTGGGTTTGAGCGACGCGCTCGGCGACATCGTCACGAAGATGGCAGGGGCCGAGTTCGTGACCGTCGACGGTGAGCGGATCGTCGGCGTCGAGTTGAGCAATGACCGCCCATGGCCCCTTGGTCATCACCCGACCGTGGCCTACTACCAGCCGCAGCTCGAGTCGTTCCTGCGTGAAGCCGCCCTCGACGCCGGTGTCGACTTGCGACTCGGTGTTACCGCCGGCACACCCGAGCAGATCGGCACCGAGGTGGCGGTGGTTGCCACCGCCCTCGACGGTTCGACC
>CAZYLX010000292.1:0-4986 GCA_964648595.1 uncultured Acidimicrobiaceae bacterium | reverse complement strand
ATGCTTGCCAGACCCGGGACGAGTCGTCGGAACCCGGTCACCGATGCTGGTGCCGTCAAGGGCATCGGATCGGCCTCTTCTTCGGCACATGGCGGCGCATCGTCGACTCGTGAATCCTTGAAGCTCGGCTCGGACGGCGAGGTTAGGGCCGGCGATGCGGAGCAGCAAGCCACGTTCGGCGCGACCGAACGGCGGTCCTCCCGAACGTCTTGCCGTATGTGGATAGCTCGGCATGCCACAGACTTCTACGGTCAGCCACGAAGGAACCCGCCGGGCGACAGAGGGAAGAGACAAACCAATGCCAGACGAACTCGCTGAGTACGAACCGGGTCAACCGTTCCCGGGCACGATCGGCAAAACGATCGACGACTCACAGGAAGCGTGGCCGGTTCCGAAGCGATCACCGAAGGGCACCCCGAACGTGCTGTTCTACGTACTGGACGACACCGGCTTCGGCCAGCTCTCGCCATACGGCGGCCTGATCGACGTGCCGAACCTGGAGCGCGTCGCCAAGAAGGGTGTCGTCTACAGCAACTTCCACACGACGGGCCTGTGTTCGCCAACTCGGGCCTGCATCCTCACGGGTCGCAACCACCACAAGAACGCGATGGGCGCCATCAGCGAGTGGTCGACCGGCTACCCGGGGTACAACGCCCGCCTGCCGTTCGAGACCGGAACCATGGCCGAGATCCTGAAGGACGAGGGCTTCAACACCTACTGCGTCGGCAAGTGGCACCTCTCGGTGTCGGCGGAGTCGTCGCCGGCCGGCCCGTATGACACGTGGCCGCTGGGTCGTGGTTTCGAGCGGTTCTACGGGTTCCTGCCTGGTGAGACCGACCAGTGGTATCCCGACCTCACCTACGACAATCACTCGGTCGCTCCGCCGGCGTTGCCCGAAGATGGCTATCACCTGTCGAAGGACATCGCAGACAAAGCGATCGAGTTCATCGGTGACGCCCATGTCAACGCTCCGGACAAGCCGTTCTTCCTGTACTACGCACCCGGCTGTGGGCATGCTCCCCACCACATCTTCCAAGAAGAAGCAGACGCCTACAGGGGCACGTTCGACATGGGGTGGGACGAGTATCGCAAGATGGTCTTCGAGAAGCAGAAGGAGCTGGGCTTCTTCGCCGGAGACGCCGAACTGTCGAATCACGACCCCGATGTACAGGAATGGGACACGCTGTCCGACGACGAGAAGAAGCTGTTCACCCGGATGATGGAGGTCTACGCCGGCTTCCAGACCTACACCGATCGCCACTTCGGGCGGCTGCTCGACTTCCTCGAACAGATCGACGAACTCGACAACACGATCATCATGTTCATTTCCGACAACGGTGCGAGCCCTGAGGGCGGCGACGTCGGCAGCCTCAACGAATACGACTTCTTCAACTTCCTCGGTGAAGATGTGGAGGCCAACCTGGCGGCGCTCGACGATCTTGGCAGCACGGAGTCCTACAACCACTATGCGTACGGGTGGGCCCACGCCGGTAACACCCCGTTTCGGCGGTGGAAGAAGGAGACCTTCCGCGGCGGCACGACCGACCCGTTCGTGATCTCGTGGCCGGCGAAGTACCCCGGCAACGGCGAGCTGCGCCACCAGTACGGGCATGCGATCGACATGGTGCCGACCGTGCTCGACATGGTCGGCATCGACGCACCAGCAACGATCAAGGGTGTCGCTCAGAGCGACATCGACGGTGTGAGCCTTGCCCATACGTTGAGCGACGCCGGCGGCGAGGACGTGCACAAGGTGCAGTACTTCGAGATGTTCGGCTGCCGGTCGATCTATCACGACGGTTGGCGGGCCGAGAACGGCTGGCCCGGCCCGAACTGGGCCGAGGGCGCCAAATATGGCAAGAAGCAGCAGGATCCGATTCACCAGGACGACCTCGATGCGCTGGAAGAGCGCTGGCAGCTGTTCAACCTGAACAATGACCCCGCCGAGCGCGTCGACGTCGCGGCCGAACACCCCGACAAGCTGAGAGAGCTCATCGGCCTGTGGTGGAGCGAAGCGGAGAAGAACGACGTCCTGCCGATCCAAGGCACGATGGGGCAACGGCTCCAGTTCCCCAAGCCGGCCGTGGCCGCCGCGCGCGACAGGTACGTGTACTTCCCCGGCGCCCCGGTGCCGTTTCTCGTGCAGCCGCAGATCTACAACCGGTCGCACACGATCACCGCCGACCTCACCGTGCCCGAGGGCGGCGTCGAAGGTGTCATCTATGCGTCGGGTGCCCACACCGGCGGGTACACGCTGTTCGTCAAGGACGGCAAGCTGCACTTCGCATACAACTACCTGGCCCGCAAGATGTACCGAATCGACGATCCCAGCGATCTTCCGATCGGCGACGTCACCGTCCTCTACGAGTTCGAGGTCACCGGCGAGCCGGAGCTGCGGAGCGGTAAAGGGGCGCCGGGCACCGGCAGGCTGTTCGTCAACGGCAACCTGGTGAGCGAGGTCGACATGGACCCAACCGTGCCATTCATCTTCTCCGCCGAAGGGCTGAGCGTTGGCTCCGACTACGGCGACAGCGTCGATCACGAGAACTACCGGACGACGTTCCCGTTCACCGGCACCATCAAGCAGGTCGCATTCGATCTGTCCGGCGAGGCCATCCACGATACCGAGGCGGACACCCGCCATGGCCTCTCGAAGCAGTAGGCCCAGGGCCTTGGTGCCATGGCCTCGTTCGGTCGTCGATGTGAAGCTGCGCCCAGCCGGAACCGAGCACGACACCGGTTGAGAACTTGGAGAGGAGTGACCAGATGAACCGTCGATGGGCACGTTGGACCTTGCGGCGAGCAAGCGCAGCCACCAGGGAAAACCAATGGCTGCTTCCTGTCATCGGCGCTGTCGCTGGGCTGAGCCTCTCGCTGGTCGTCGGAACCGGTGGCGGAAACGAAGGCTCAGAGTGGGCGATCTCGATCGACCGGGCCAGGGACTGGCTGATTCTCTCGCTCGGGTTGACGTTCACCTCGTTCAGCATTGTGTTGGCCTTGGCATCGGTAGCTGCCCAGAACGTCGTCAACCGCTTCGGGTCTCGGACGCTGCGGATCCATATTCGGCACTCGGTGCAACGCTGGGTCGTCGGCGCGTTCGCGTTCACTGCGTCCTTCATCCTCAGCGCGCAGTTCCAGCTCAGAACCCTCGGCCCGGAAGCTCCCACCCCAGTGGCCCCAATCATCTGCTCGGCCTTGCTGCTGGTCGCGATGGCCTCGCTCCTGATCTGGTACATCTCCGCTGTCACCCGGTGGTTCCGTGTCGATCAAGCGGCTGCCACTGTCCTCACGTCCGAGCGGCGCGCCCTCCGTGCGGCCACTCGCAGTCGGCGCGGCACGTCGATGGTGCCGGTGATGCCGGATCGCCCCGATGGGGCGACCGATGTGGTTGCGCCGGGCTCGGGCTATCTCGCCGAGTTCGACCTCGACTCGATGCTCGAGGCGGCCACGCTGATTGACGCGATGGTGGTGATCACCCGACCGCTCCGTGCGGCCGTTGTCGAGAACGAATCGATCGGGTGGGTGAAATCGCGCACAGGTGCACAACCGGAGCGCTACGTGGCCGATCGCATCGACATCTCGCGAACCCGCGAGGTGGGCGAGAGCATCGAGTACGGGCTGTTCGCTCTTGTCGACATTGCGATCATCGCGCTTTCCCCTGCCGTCAACGATCCGAACTCGGCCGTCGAAGTCATCGAGGAGATGGCGTTCCTGTTTGCCGAGATCGCCAAGGTCCCGCTCGGACCGTACGCCGTTCCCGACGTCGACTCGTGGCCCCGCGTGGTCGTCCAGGCCCGCACATTCGGCCAGCTCGTCGAGCTGGCGACGACGCAGATCGTCCTTTACGGCACCAGCGACCCCAACGTGCTCCAGGCCCTCCGACGATTTGCTTCCTCCCTCGATTTGCTCGACCTGCGTGAGGCTGATCAGCGCTACGTCGACGAGTTCGCGGCCAACCTCGACGGATCCTCAGGTCCGTAGATCCGGCGGATGTGGTTTCTTCGGGTCCCAGATGACGCCGTCGAGGGTGGCACCCTTGACGCTGCATCGACCGGCATCGGTCCCGGTGAAGTCGGCTCCTGTCAGATCGGCATCTACGAACGTGGTGCCCCATCGTGCGACCAGCCAGTGGGCGATTCGCCGGAGCGTACGATCGCGGTGGTCACCTCGTAAGGCCCGTTTTGAGACGATCACGAGTGCAAGAGCGATGACGATGCCTCCGATACCACCATCGAAACGACCCGACGTGATGCCCCCGAGGATGGCCACGAGGGCAATCGACCATGCGCCGAAGACCCCGCCGACTACCCGCCCCAGCATGCCGACCATGATCGCGAGCGCGATGAACAAGAACAGCACTGTGCTCCGTACGGCAACGATCCACTCGAATTCCTCCCAGAGCAGATTGGCGACAATGTTGACGGCAAGTACGACGAGGTAGAAGACAGCGCCGATCTTGACGGCGAGATCGAAACCGCGCCACAGGATCAAACCGACGAAGACAAACAGGACGAGACCCACCGATCCGCCGCCGGCGATCTCGTCCCACTGGTCGGCTGCGAGGCGGTCTCGCAACTGATCAACAGCCCAGCCGATCCCGGCGCCGGCGGCGATCGCAGCCAGCAACGCCAAACCGAGCAAAACCGTGCCGATACGAGGGGCGACACCGAACGTCGCATCCCGGAAGGTCGCCGACCGTAGATTGGCGCCAGTGAAGTCAGCACCGCGCAAATCCTTGCCGTTGAAGTCCGCTCCCTCGAGCGAGCCCCCTCGGAAAGATGGGCCAACTGGCTTCTCGGTGTGGTGGTCGTCAGTCATGGTGTGCCTCAGGCTGACCGTCTATCGCTTCTTCCCTTCCCGTTTCGTCATTCTCATCCGCGTTTGGTGAATTCGCTATCCGGAATCGGCCCGAGAATGATCTCGTCCGACTATGGCTGGCGCGCGTTGACCGCGCTATTAGGGTGCGGGCCGAGATCGTGCGCCGAA
>CAZYLX010000291.1:0-4988 GCA_964648595.1 uncultured Acidimicrobiaceae bacterium | reverse complement strand
ACTGCCTCGACCTCATCGAGCAGGTGCGACGACAGGATCACATCGATCGAGAATTCGCTCGCCACGTTCTTGATGAGGTCGAGCATGACGTCGCGTTGGACCGGGTCGAGGCCGTCGGTCGGCTCGTCGAGCAGGATCAGGTCGGGATCATGAGCGATCGCCTGGGCGAGCTTCACCCGTTGACGCTGGCCCGTGCTCATCGTGCCCATTGGTCGGAATCGTTCTTCGCCCAAGCCGACCAACCAGAGAGCATCGCTGGCCCGCGTGGTTGCCTCGGCCTTTGGAAGCCCATGGAGCTCGGCGACGTGGCGGACGAAGTCGGCCGCCCGTACGTCGGGTGGGAGCTGGTGGTGTTCCGGGGCGTATCCCAAACGCTCTCGCACCTTCGCACCGGCCGACCACGGATCGTGGCCGAGTACCGAGATCGTGCCGGCATCAGCGTGATGGAGCCCGATGAGCATGCCCAGGATCGTGGTTTTCCCTGCTCCATTGGCACCAAGGAGACCGGTGATGCCGTGGGCGATGTCGAGATCGACGCCGTTGAGTGCGGTGAACGAGCCGTATCGCTTCACGACTCCTCGGGCGGTCACCAGATCCACCGAGGGAGTGTGGCATGGCCCGATACCAGCGACGTGTCATGTCGGGAATCTGTGTGATCCGACGGATTGGTGGCCGCCGAATGCTGTGTGAGCAGGGCACACTGTTCTGCTCCATGGCTGGCTCCACCCTTCGATTGCGACCCTGGCAGCGCAGCGCTCTCGATGTCTATGAGGCGCAGGAATCTGCTGACTTCCTCGCAGTTGCCACACCGGGTGCAGGCAAGACCACGTTCGCTCTCACCGCGGCCCGTCTCACGCTGCCGAGCCTCGATGGGCGCTTGATCATTGTTGCCCCGACACGTCACCTCAAGGAGCAATGGGCCGATGCAGCCGAGCGTTTCGGCCTGATGCTCGACACCGACTGGTCGCCAGCGGATGGGATCCGGCCCGACGTCCATGGCATCGTCACGACCTACCAACAAGTGGGCTCGTCGCCGGAGGCGTTCCCTTCGATGGCCGAGGGTGGGTTCGTGATCCTGGACGAGATCCACCACGCCGGCGAGGAACGCTCGTGGGGTGACGGCGTTGGCACGGCGTTCGCCGGTGCGGCGAGGCGCCTCGCCCTCTCTGGTACCCCGTTTCGCAGCGACACGCGCTCGATCCCGTTCGTTCGCTATCACAACAACGAGGTCGTTCCAGACGTCGAGTACGGCTACGGCGACGCTCTCGGCGACGGTCGGGTTGTTCGACCGGTGTTCTTCCCTCGATTCGGCGGAAGCATGGAATGGATGGCGCCAGACGGCGCTCACCTGGCCGCGAGTTTCGACGATCCTCTGGCCAGAACCCAGGCCAATCAGCGGCTTCGGGCTGCGTTGAGCCTGGAGGGAGAGTGGCTGCCAACGGTGCTCGGCCATGCCAACGCGGAACTCATCAAGATCCGTGAGAAACACCCGGAAGCCGGCGGTCTGGTGATCGCCACGGACCAGGCTCACGCGTGGGGTATTGCTGACTACCTGCGAACACGGCACCGGGTCAACGCCACGGTCGCGGTGAGCGAGGATCCGGAAGCGTCGGCCAAGATCACACGGTTCTCGTCGGGGAACGCGCCGTGGATCGTTGCGGTCCGGATGGTGTCCGAAGGGGTGGACATTCCCCGATTGCGGGTTGGCGTCTATGCAACGACGACGACCACCGAGTTGTTCTTTCGTCAGGCCGTTGGCCGGATCGTTCGCTGGTCATCTGGTCGGGGCAGGCAGCGGGCCTACCTCTTCATGCCCGACGATGCTCGGCTGCGCCACTACGGCGCGGCGATCTCCGAGACCAGACGCCACGTGTTGGTCAAGAAGAGTGATGCCGAAACCGACGAATTCGAGGACGGAGAGAACGAGGGCCTCGATGCGCTGGTCGACGACAGCGAGCAGATGTCGCTGTTCGCTGTGCTCTCGGCGACCGCCGATGGCTTACCCGCTGACCTCGACATCTTCGCCGACGAAGACGAAGCCGACTTCGATCCTGAGGCCGAAGGGGCAGAGGATGCGCTGTCGGAGGCCGATCAGATGCTGCTGATCGACTTGGCCAGTCTCCCGCCGGCGGGACCGGTCGCCCTGACTCGCCGAGGTCGCAAAGAGCGCGATCGGTTGCGAGATCTCAACGCCGAAGTGGCAAGGGAACTCGTGGACCTCACTGGCAAGACCCACGCGGCGGTGAACTTCGAACTGAACCGGTTGTCTGGGGTGTCGAAGGTGGCGGAGGCGACGATCGACCAGCTCGATCGCCGTGCGACCCATGGTCAGGGTTGGGTCGAACGCATCCAGAAACGCCAACGCATGAAACGCTTCGTCTAACCCTGAGCTGGGTCCTCGAGGAGTGCGGTAGCGAGAAAGTCGACGGTTCTGGACCATGCGAGCTCGGCAGCCTTGGCGTCGTTGTGCTCGCCGGCCTCGAAGAACCAGTGACCAGCGCCGGCGTAGACATGGAACTCGGTGTCCTTGCCTCCGAGTCGGATGAACGACTCGGTCACAACTCGATCCTCTTCGCTCACCAACCGATCGGCATCACCGAAGTGGCCGAGGTAGCTGGCGGTCGCTTCGTCGAAGTCGATCGACTGCGCCCCGTAGAAGGTCACAACGGCCGCAACCGACTCCGGAAGTCGGGCCGACAGCCACAACGCCATCGAGCCGCCCATGGACAGCCCGACCACGCCGATCGGGGCGCTCTGATCCTTCGCGACGGCCCGCAGAGCGTGGGCGGACGACAACACGATGCCGGAGAGGTCGTCTGGACTGATCGAGGCCAGCGCCGCCTCTCCCTCCTCGATCGTCGACGGTCGCTGCCCTTCGAGCAGATCAGGGGCGATCACCGTGTAGCCCTCATCGGCAATCCGCTCGGCGAGGTCTTTCACCCCATCGGTCAGACCCCACCAGGAGTGCAGGAGGAGAACGCCTGGACCTTTGACGCCACCTCGAGGGTTGACCAGAAAGGCTTCCCCCGCGGGTTGTCCGGCCGGGTTCGAGTCAGTGCCGCTCATGAGGGCTGACGGTACCCGTCCTCGGCTCGCCGCCCGCCGGTCAATACCCTGTGCAGGTGATCAATCCGCTCAACTGGCTGCGCGCCGCTTGGACCTTCGTGTTCGACGTGGCCAAGCGTTGGTACTACGGCGGTATCGGCGATCTCGCGGCCGGGGTCACGTTCTGGATTCTGCTGTCGCTGCCAGCGGTGATTCTCGCCATGGTTTCCGCGCTGGGCGTCCTCGACTCTCTGCTCGGCCGAAGTCTCTCGTCAGAGATCGAGGAGGACGTCACGGGCTGGGTCGAACGTGTCTTCACCAGCGACGCCCCGGGTATCGCCAATGCCGTCGATGAGCTGTTCGCCCAACAGGAGGTCGGGCTCTTGACGGTGTCGGTCGCCTTTACCCTCTGGACGATCAGCCGCGGATTCGCAGGCATGATCCGGGCGCTCGACGGTGTGTACGAAGTCGACGACAGTCGCGCGTGGTACTACACGCGCATCGTGGCGCTGATTCTCGGTCTCGGCAGCCTGTTGGTGTCGGTCCCGATCGTGCTGCTCGAGCTGTTCGTGTGGTCCCGAGTCTCTGACGGACCCACGGAGTCGATCCTGCGATCGGCCGTGGCGGTTGTGATTCTCGTCTTCTGGGCGTCGATGATCTTCCACTACGGGCCGTCGATCCGCACCAAGTGGCGCTGGGACCTCCCCGGCTCGGTCGTTGCCGCCACCTTCTGGTGGCTCCTCACGATCGGCTATCAGTCCTACATCGACCTCGTCAGCGGAAGGAACGGCGTGCTCAGCGTCATCGGTGCGTCCCTCCTGGCTCTCACGTGGGTCTGGTTGGCAGCACAAGTGTTGCTGATCGGGGCCGCGGTCAATGTCCAGGTCGCGACCTTGACCGGGATCGAACGCAACAGACGAGAATGGAAGATCCCTGACGTCCTGCGTACCGGCGAGATGAAGAAGATCACCGCAGACGCGCTACCCGGTCGACGCTCTGCCGCCGATCCGGACCGCCTCACCGAAGTGTGGGGCGGCGGGACCGACAGCTGAGTCGACTCAGGCAGCCGGGCTCAATGCCCATTCCAGGACTTGGCCGACGTCCTCGGCCAAGTGGATGGTCAGCTGTTCGAGCACATCGGCCGGAACATCCTCGAGGTCGTCACCGTTCGCGATCGGCAGGATGACTTCGGTCAACCCTGCTCGATGAGCGGCCAGGACCTTCTGCTTCACACCGCCGATCGGGAGGACACGTCCTTGGAGCGTGAGCTCGCCGGTCATTCCGACGGACGGCTTCACCGGCCGGCCAGACAACAAACTGACCAGAGCTGTCGTCATCGTGACGCCGGCCGATGGCCCGTCCTTCGGGATGGCGCCAGCGGGAAAGTGCACGTGCAAGCGTTTCCCGGTCGGAAGTTCGATGCCGAACCTGTCGGCGTTTGCCCCGACCACCGATCGAGCAATCGATGCCGATTCCTTCATGACGTCACCGAGCTGACCGGTGAGCACTGCCTCGCCATCGCCGTCGATCAGTGCGGTCTCGACGAACAACACGTCGCCGCCGGCTCCGGTGACCGCCAGACCTGTTGCGATGCCGGGCCGATCGATTCGGTTCTCGATCTTCTCGCTCGGGATGGGTCGGCCCAAGAGGTCGCGCAGATCGTCGGATGTGATGGCAACCGGCGCCTCGGCAGATCCGGTGGCGAGCGTGGTCGCCGCCTTGCGAACGGCCTTGTCGATGAGCCGTTCGAGGCTGCGAACGCCGGCCTCTCGGGTGTAGTCACCAGCGATGGCGGCGATCGCGTCGTCGTCGATTGAGACCTCGCCGGTGGCCAGGCCGTTCTGATCAACGATCTTGGGCAGCAGGTGCTTCTTGGCGATCGTTGCCTTCTCCCGCTCGGTGTAGCCGTCGAGGCGGATGATCTCCATCCGGTCGAGCAACGG
>CAZYLX010000290.1:0-4990 GCA_964648595.1 uncultured Acidimicrobiaceae bacterium | reverse complement strand
CCCTCTTCGGTGGTATTGGACAACTCGTGGCCAGCGGTGTTCCCATGGACCTCGGCCCGCTGTGGGCCGAATACGAGCCAGCCTCGAATCCGCATGAGAGAGCTCAACCAAAGCTGGCTATCGCGGTCAACGGCGCAAACAACGGCGCCCCGTATCCGCCACGCGATCTGACCGAACTCGTTGGCCCTAACCCGCCAGCAGATGCTGCGCCTCGAGCAACGGCGCCTGTTCTTGATCTGCCTGTTCTTGATCTAACTGCTCCTGATCTGACAGTCCCTGATTCGCCCGTCCGACCCGCCCACCAACCAACACCGGCTGCAACCATGACTGAACCTGTCCAACCGACGCCCCCTCCAGCAACGCTCGCGGCACCCGCCCCCGTCGTCGACGGCACCCAGCTGGCTCCAACGCACATCGTCCCCGGAGTCCTCGGTGCCTATCAAGCGGTTCAGGAGCAGACAGCACGGGCTCACGCCGACTACATGGCAACGATGGCTCAGGTTCACTCGGCCTTCTTGCAGACCTCGCAACAGAGCATCATGCTCTTGGGTCAGCTCGCTGGCGGTACTGTTCCTGGTATCGCTCCGGCGCCGATCGCTCCAGCACCCCCGCCGCCGCTCGTTCCAGCCCCGGCGGTTTCGTTCACCGCTCCCGTTCAGCCAGCCCCGGCTGTTGTTGCCGCACCAGTTCTTGTTGTTCCGGCTCCCGCTCCTGTCGCTCCTCCGTCGTCGGTCCCGGTCCCAGTCGTTGCTGCTGCTGCGCCTGTTGGTGGTGGGTCGTCTGATGCTGCGTTGTCCCATGATGTGTTGTCCCACGACGCGTTGATGGCGTTGTTGTTGAGTGTGGTTGCGGACAAGACGGGTTATCCGTCTGAGATGTTGTCGATGGAGATGGAGCTCGAGGGTGATCTCGGGATTGATTCGATCAAGCGGGTCGAGATTCTGTCTGCGATGCAGGATGAGGTTCCGTCGTTGCCTGAGGTGGACACAGGGGTGATGGCTGAGTTGGTGACGTTGGGCCAGATTGTTGAGTACATGGCCGGGCAGATGGATGCCGCTCCGTCTGCAGAGCCACCTCTGGGCGCAGAACCGGCGCTCACTGCTGTTGGCGCAGGCGTCGACCGATACACCCTGGAGGTGGTCCCAGCCCCAAAAGCGGCCGCCCCGACGACGGGGCTCGCTAGAGGCAACGTTGTTGTTACAAACGACGACAGCGGCATAGCGGCTGCTCTGGTCGAATCGCTGATCGCGCACGGATTCGACGCCGACGTTGTTGACACCGTTCCAGCATCAGGGGCAACGAACGTCATCTTCCTTGGCGGCCTTCGCGACATCGGGTCAATCGACGAAGCTGTCGCCGTCAACCGCGAGGCATTCGATGCCGCTCGAACCTTCGGTGCCGGCGCAACCGACGGCGGCACGTTTGTCACGGTCTCCGACCTTGGTGGCACCTTCGGGCTTGGTGGGTCGATCGGAGGCGGGTCGATCGGAGACAACGGTCATTCGCTGAGCGCATGGAGTGGAGGACTGAGTGGGCTCGCGAAAACAGCAGCGTTGGAGTGGCCGACGACCACGGTCAGGGCACTCGACGTCGAACGAGGCGGGCGAGACCCGAGAACCATCGCAGCGGCTCTCGTGAATGAGCTCACCACTGGCGGAGCCGATCTCGAAATCGGGCTGGACGCCGACGGGCACAGGATCACGCTGAGGAGTACACGAACAGCCGTTGAGCCTGGTGCGCTGCCAGTTGGTGATCGCGACGTTGTTGTTGTTTCGGGGGGTGGCCGCGGTGTCACCGCGGCGACCATGATCGAGCTCGCTTCTGCATCAAGGGCAACGTTCGTGTTGCTCGGCCGTTCTGTACTCTCTGCTGAATCCGCGGCGGCCGTTGGCGCCGCTGATGACGCTGCACTGAAACGAGCATTGCTTGAAGAAGCAAAGGTCGCAGGCGTTGCGATCACACCAAACGAACTGTCGGCCAGGGCGTCGAAGATCCTCGCGAATCGCGAGATTCGGTCGACCGTTGCCGCCATCAAAGCAGTTGGCGGCCGCGCGACGTACCGCTCAGTTGACATCACGTCGAGTGATGCCGTGGTGCGTGAGCTCGACAACATCCGCTCAGAGTTCGGCCCGATCACGGGGCTTGTTCACGGAGCAGGGGTCCTTGCTGACAAGCTGATCGTCGACAAGACAAATGAACAATTCGACACGGTGTTCAACACCAAGGTCTCTGGTCTTCGCGTTCTCCTCGATGCCACCGAGTGCGACCCGCTCGAGCTCTTGTGTTTGTTCTCATCCGTGGCGGCAAGGACCGGGAACAACGGCCAGTCCGACTATGCGATGGCCAACGAGGTTCTGAACAAGGTCGCAGCCGCCGAGCGTCGTCGTCGTGGTGACAGCTGTGTGGTGAAGTCGCTCGGTTGGGGACCATGGGAGGGCGGCATGGTGAGCCCTGGGTTGAGGGCGCATTTCTTGTCAATGGGCGTCCAGCTGATTCCCCTCGACGTCGGCGCGAAGATGCTGGTGGCAGAGATCGCGAGCCCACAGCGCGACGATGTCGAGATCGTGCTCGGGGGCGGTGTGTTGCCGGACAACAACGCTGTCCAGGCGAACGCGTGACCCACTTCGAACCGATTGCCGTGGTTGGGCGTGCGTGCGTGCTGCCAGGCGCCAACAATCCAGAGGAACTGTGGCGGCAGGTCTCCGCCGGTAACGACCTCGTCTCGAGCGTGCCAGCGGACCGATGGGGGATCACCCCTGGCGACGTGCTTTGCGATGGTCCGGACAGCAGTACCGATCGGACATGGAGCGACCGGGGCGGATATGTGCGTGGCTTCGACGAACTGTTCGACCCGAGCGGATTCGGCCTTCCAGAAGATGAGATCCTCGCGCTTGACCCGGTCTTTCAGTGGACCTTTCACACGGCGCGAGAAGCGTTGCGGGACGCCGGGCACGAGGCAAACAACGAGCGAGTAGGAGCGGTCTTCGGGAACCTCTCGTTCCCTTCTGCGGCGATGGCGTCCTTCGCCCAGGCATCAACGATTCAAGGCCTCGAGGGGTACGGACCAGAAGCTCTTGCCGAGGCTGGCCTCGCGGCCCCGGACCCACGCAACCGGTTCACATCTGGCCTGCCAGCACTGCTTCTCGAACGGGCGCTCGGCCTCGGGAAGAGTGCGATGGCACTGGATGCAGCGTGCGCCAGCAGCCTGTACGCGATCAAGTTGGCGTGTGACCGGCTGCAGAGCGGCGAAGCCGACCTCATGCTGGCCGGGGCAGTCAACTCCGCAGATGACCTGTGCATCCATCTTGGCTTCTCCGCGCTGATGGCATTGAGCCGAACCGGGCAGTCGCGGCCGTTCAATGCTGGAGCCGATGGTCTGGTGCCGGCGGAGGGCTGCGGATTCGTTTCGTTGCGCCGCCTCGATGACGCCCTCGCCGACGGCGACACCATCCACGGTGTACTGCGTGGGGTCGGATTGTCGAATGACGGTCGAGGTCGCGGGTTGCTTGTACCGTCGAGCGGCGGCCAAGCTCGAGCGATGGCGTCTGCCCTTGCCATGTCAGGGCTCGCTGCTGAAGACGTCTCGCTGCTCGAGTGTCACGCAACAGGGACCACCGTTGGCGACGCAACAGAGATCGAGTCGACGGCTGCTGTCTATGGTGAACGCACCGGCGCTGACGCCAACACGCGGCTGCCCATCGGTTCGTTGAAGTCGAACATGGGTCATCTCATCACCGCCGCTGGCGTTGCTGGACTGATCAAGGTCCTTGAAGCAATGAAGCATGAGATGCGGCCGCCAACACTGCATGTTGATGCTCCTCTTGATGCCATTTCTGACTCACCGTTCCGGCTGTTGGCAGAAGGCGAACCGTGGGCCCGATCTGAAACAACCGACGGTGTTCTTCGAGCTGGCGTCTCTGCCTTTGGCTTCGGAGGAAACAACGCTCATCTCATCGTTGAAGAACCACGGATCGTTGAAGAACCACACGGCGTTGAAGAATCCGGAAGCGTTGCGGGACAAGCGACACCAACCCCACCGGCGTCCACACCGATAGCGATTGTTGCGATCGGGGTTGCCGCCGCTGGGTCGCCCGATCGTGAGTCATTCTTGCAGGCGTTGTTGACCAACAAGCCGCAGCTGGATGAGGCCGGCGACGGGAGTTTTGGGTCGATCGATCTCCAGATCAAGCGTCAGAAGTTTCCTCCGAACGACCTGAAGAAGGCGCTCGGCCAGCAGCTCGCGATGTTGCAGGTCACAGACGAAGCCCTCGCCGACGTCGCTTCCGTTCCACGGGAGACAACGGGTGTCTACGTCGGCATGGGTACCGACCCCGAAGCCGCTCGATTTGGTATCCGCTGGCGGCTTGCAACAATGGCAGCCGCCTGGGGGCAAGACAGGGAATGGGTGGCCGAGGCCCGAGACGCCGTTGGTCCCGCTCTTGATGCCGCCGGTGTGCTCGGCACGATGCCGAACATCGTGGCCAACCGGCTGAACAGCCAATACGACCTCGCTGGCCCGAGCCTTACGGTCAGCGCAGAAGAACGAAGCGGAATCGATGCCGTCCACCTGGCGGCTCGGGCCCTCAGGAAGGGCGAAATCGACGCAGCGCTCGTTGGCGCATCAGACCTCTCTTGTGATCCTGTGCACCGCGACGCTGCGAGCAGCGTTCTTTCGCTCGACCGCCAGATTCCTGGTGATGCCGCCGCCGTCATGGTGCTGAAACGGCTCGAGGACGCGCAACGCGATGGCGACACGGTCTACGCGGTCGTCCTCGACCACGACGACGGAGAAGCAGTCCGGCCAGCACCAAGCTTTCGGCTGGGGCTTACGCCAGGCGCCACTCCGCTCGCACCCCTCTTCGGTCATGCCCACGCCGCATCTGGCTTGATCCACGTCGTTGCCGGAGCGCTCTTGCTGCACCATCGCCGTCGTGTCGGAGGAGCGCCTCTTCTTGCCTCGCATACAGCCAGCGGAAGCGGTCTCGATCAC
>CAZYLX010000289.1:0-4998 GCA_964648595.1 uncultured Acidimicrobiaceae bacterium | reverse complement strand
ATTTTGACTTCGACGATCCGAAGGGCTTCTCCTCGTTCACCATCGGCGTGCGCGCTCACCAGCCGATCGATCCGCCCGCGGTGCTCTACCGGCAGCTCTCGGGCAAGGAGAACGCCATCCTCGACTTCAGGACCGAACGAGAGGTGTTCTTGCTTCTCGGAGACGCAGAGATCGCCGCCCGCTGCCTGCACTACGACGAGAACTGTCGAATCGAGGAGTTCTACAACGGCAGGACTCTCACTGCCGAGGACGTGTTCGACCCCGAGCTCCAACGAGGTGTTGCGAACGAGCTCTACCGCTTCCACCAACTCGAACCGGAGAACCTTCCGGATCGCACCTTCTTCGAGCTGTTGGCCGAACAGTGGGGCGAGATCGCTCGGTCGGTCTTGACAGAAGGCATCTCTGCGTTCCCCGCCGACGAGCAGGAGCTGTGCGTCGACCTCGAGGCCATCTACAGCTCAGACACCGTGGCCAAGGTGCTCCGCTGCCTCCCAGACGGAGCGCCGGTGTTCTGCCACAACGACACCTACCACGGGAACACCTTCCTGCTCGACGACGGAACCGTCAAGCTGCTCGATTTCGAGTTCTCGTGCCTCAACCACGTCGCCTTCGACTTCGCCAATTTCTTCGCAGAGACCGTCATGGAACACGGTCTCGAAGAGCCGCCTCACTTCCGCATCGCAGAACCGAGGTTCACCGACGACGATCTTCGAGCGTTCATCGGCTTCTACCTCGACAACGCCGTGTTCGAGAGCTCCGCCGACCGCGAGGCAGAACTCTCCAAGCTCGTGGCCGAGACCCGTCGGGCACTGATGCTCTCCGACTACATGTATGCGATGGCTGCACTGCCATTGGCCCTGGAGCCGATCCAGAAGATCCGGTTCATCCCGTACGCCCACCAACGGTTCAACAAGTTCATCGAGAGTTGGGATCGCGAGTTCGGGCAATCGGACGAACCATCAGGGGGACAACCATGACCGACGACGGCAGCTCAGCGCAGATTCCGGTCGGTTCGGCCAATGACGCACCGACGGACCTCGCCCGCTCCCTCGACTCGGCCGGCTGTCTTGTCATCACCGACATGGCAGAGGAAGCAACACGTCGGCGAGTTGTACAAGAACTCGAACCACACATGGCCACCGCTGTCGCCAAGCAGGACGATGCCGAAGACTTCTACCCCGGACTCACACGTCGAGTCACCGCTCTGGTTGCTCGATCAGAGACCAGCCGGGATCTCATCCAGAACCAATTGATCGACGAGCTCTGCGAGCACCACCTCGGCCAGAACTGCGAACGACATCAACTGCAGGTCACGGCTGCGCTCGAAGTCGGGCCAGGGGCCAGAGAGCAAATCCTCCATCGTGAAGAAGATCTCTACCCCTTCTTCGAAGTCCCGAGGCCCAACCTGGTGCTGGCCACGATGTGGGCGATCACCGACTTCACTGCCGAGAACGGTGGCACGCTCCTCGTTCCCGGCAGCCACAACTGGAATGCCGATCGAGTGGCCCGCCCAGACGAGATCGTCGCCGCCGAGATGTCAGCAGGCTCGGTACTCGTGTGGTTTGGCGGAACGCTCCACGGCGCCGGCGCGAACATGACCGACCAGTGGCGCTATGGCGTGATCCTGACGTATTCGGTCGGGTGGGTTCGTCAAGAAGAGAATCAGTACGTGGACATACCGCGCCAAGTGGCGGCAACCCTGTCGCCCGAGCTCCTCGCTCTGACCGGCCATGCCATGCACGGGAACATTGGGTTCCATGACCCGTCAGTGACCTAGCCTTCGGTCGAGTCAACCGAGACGAGGTGTCGTGACCGACCAAGAAGATGCGATTCTGACAATCACAGGAGCGTTGGCTGCCTCCACTGCGAGGTATGCAGCCAACGAGATCTCTGCCACCGAGTTCGTACATGAGCTGACCAGGTACATGGCCGACGACATCGTCTTCTGGTCGAACTACACCCCGTCATGGGAGCCACTGCGACCGCTCTTCGCTGAGCGAAGAGGAATCGACGAGATCGTCGCCCGATACGACTACGAGAACGAGCACGAAGTCATCGAAGACGGTTCGGGCATACCAGCCGACATCGCCATCGCCGGCGACACGCTCTACTACACCCAGCATGAGACCGCCTCGTTCTTCGGGAAGCGACCGGTCACATGGGACATGGTCACCAAGATGGACTTCAGCGCCGGACGGATCAACTGCATTCGGATGTTCTTGGACTCCACCCCGATCGAAGCGGTCTACGGCGCTGACCGATGACTCTTCCTACGACCGGCGACCGACTTCAAGGCAAGCGCATCCTTGTCACCAGCAGCGACACATACATGGGCCCGCCGATCGTCGAACTGTTCCGCCAAGAAGGTGCCGATGTCATTGCTGATCCGAGCGTGCTCGTGGGATCAGCAGAACCCGACGAGCTCGTGGAGCGAGTCGGCAAGATCGACGTGCTCGTCGCCAACCTCGACATGGCGGCGTACGGAGCCCGCGTTCGCGACATCGAAGATGAACAATGGCTGGCTGGCTTCGACGCGATGGTGCATCCCCTCATGCGTCTCGTCCGTGCGGTGGCGACTCCGATGATCGATGGCGAAGGCGGTTCGATTGTTGCCGTGACGTCCTCCTCTCCCCTGCGGCGTATGCGGCCCCAGGCCATCAGCTATGTCACGGCACGTGCGGCGCAGAACGCCTTCGTTCGATCAGCCGGGCACGAACTCGCTGCTCACGGTGTGAGATTCAACGCCATCGCGCAGAACTTCGTCGAGAACGAGACGTACTACCCGCCATCACTCATGGAAAACGAAAAGTTCCGAGAGCGCCTGAGGACCGAGGTGCCGGCCCGACGGCTCGGTACACCTCGGGAGACCGCCGAGCTCGCGCTCTTCCTCGCGAGCGATGCGTCAACCTTCGTGTTCGGTCAGGTCATCAGCCAAGACGGCGGCTGGTCGTAGCCAGGCCGTCGCCCGTTCGATCAGGCCTCGGAGATGCCGGCGCGAATCGCGGTGACGAGTTCGTCGGGCACGTCGGTCATGCCGTGGGCCGACGCCGCATGTGCAGCAGCTGCAGCCAGCACTTCGTCGTCGGTCTCACCGGTCACCACGCCGTCGCAACCCTCCACCACATCACCACATGCGAACTTCTTCATGATTCCACTCCTTGTTCGGGCAGCCCGGATTGGGACGCCTCGTCGAGTGGAAGGTCAGTTCGGATGCGCCATCGAGCGCGCTTGTTCTTCGGTGAGCTTCATGTCGTGGACCGATTCGGCGTGCGCCTGTGCCTCGGCAACGACCGAGTCTTCATCGGCGGCACGAAGCACCGTTCCACACGGGCATTCGATGGTGTGTCCGATCATTGTTGACCTCCCACGTGGCAAGCTACGGAACCGATCTTGGTGAATCGTTGGAGAAAGCTTGGCACGTTTATACCTCACGGGTGGGCTCCGCCTCGAGGGCCCCGATGGCAGCTTCGACGAACTCGACCTCCCGGGACACCAGGGTCGGATCGCTTTTGCTGCTCTGGCTGTCGAGCGTAAGCCGATCTCTCACGATGGGCTCGCCGACATCATCTGGGACGGCACACCTCCTTCGCAATGGAGAAGTGCTCTCGCTGCTGTCGTCTCGAAAACCCGCTCGCTGATCACAACGACGGGCCTCGACGGACCAGCGGTCTTGTCCTCGATCGGTGGCACCTATTCCTTCACACCGCCACCAGACATGTGGATCGATCTCGAACGCGCATACCGCTGTCTCGATCGGGCCGAGGGAGCGATGCGCCACGGCCAGGCCGCAAGCGCCGCTCCAGAGGCGACCGTGGCTTCGGCGATCCTCCGGAGACCGCTGCTCGCTGGAGAGACCTGCCTCTGGCTCGATCAAGCACGAACCGAACAAACCAATGCGCTCTACCGAACCTACATCACGCTTGCATCAGCATGGAACAAGATCGGCGACCACCAGCTCGCTTCGGTCACCGCGGAGCAAGCGGTCAAGCTGGACCCGTATCGCGAGATCGGTCACCGACTCCTGATCGAAGCAGAGCGGGCACGAGGCGACGGCGGTGCAGCTCTACAGGCCTTCCACCGATGCGAGCGATTGCTGGATGAGATCGGCGCCCACCCTTCGCCCGAAACACTTCTGGTTGCCGACGACCTGCGCACGTTCGACGACTGAACCCCGCTCAACTGGACCATGGCAGCCTGCGGTTCTCCCGGGTTCAGATTTACGTCATGCAGTACGGTCGGCCATCCACAACAACGGGGGAAACATGCGTCGATATGTGATCGAGCGGGCAATTCCGGACATCGGCTCTGCCGAACGCGAACAGCTGAGAGGTGCAGCTGCGCAGTCCAACAGCGTCCTCAACGCAATGCAATCAGAAGGCAAACACATCCAGTGGGAACACAGCTATGTCACCGACGACAAGACGGTTTGTGTCTACGTTGCCGATGACGAGGCGCTCATCAACGAGCATGCCGATCGCAGCGGATTCCCGGCAACGACGGTGACCGAGGTCAGCAAGATCATCGACCCCACCACAGCCAACGCGTAGGTCCAGACTCCATTCGGCCGGATCGTCCGGCCACTTCCAGCCAGAGGCAGCTCCATGGTCGACCGCGGCCAGATTCGCCGGGTGCGCGAGACTGTCGCCATGACTGGTATCACCAACGCCGACGAGTCCACGACCGACCGACTGACCGGCGAAACCGTCGAACTCCTGCAAGCCATGATCCGCAACGAGTGCGTGAACACTGGCGACGCCGACTCTGGCAACGAAGTTCGCAACGTCGACCTGCTGCGGGGGTTCCTCGAGGGTCCGGGAATCGACTTTCAGACTTGGGAGCCCGTACCGACACGCTCATCACTCGTCGCCCGCCTGGAGGGCACCGATCCTGACGCTCCGTCTGTGTGTCTGATGGGCCACACCGACGTCGTTCCGGTCTCCCCCGAGGGCTGGAGCCAGGATCCATTCGGCGGGGAGATCATCGATGGGGAGGTTTGGG
>CAZYLX010000288.1:0-5002 GCA_964648595.1 uncultured Acidimicrobiaceae bacterium | reverse complement strand
GGGTGAGTCGGCGGTCATCGGGAAGGCGACGCATCACGATCATGCGATCGACGAGGTCACCGAATTCTTTGACGTCAGCCGTACCGAGGTACACGTCGGGCGCCATCCGACGGTTGAGTGCCACCTCGTCGTCGACCGCAGCGAGTCGCTTCTCGATCGTGCTGAAATCGAGAAAACTCGTGCGAACCGGCTTCAGGAGCTTGTACGCCCGATCAGCCGAGAAGAACACCGTCGAGATGTGTGTCTCTGCGACACCGGGACCAGCTGCGATCGGTCGATGAAACGGATCGGTCATGCCTCGAATCTACGAATGCGGGGTGTCACCCGACAGAGGACGAAGTCCGCAAATGGGGCGGCGCTTGCGGGACGTTGTGCCCTTCGATTGGCACGCATTCGGCATCAGGATGGCGTCATCGACGACGAGAAAGAGCAGGACGATCGTGACACTGCGAACCTCCATCATTCACGTGCAAACCTCGGACATCCCGGTCGAGATCGAGACGCGAGGCGGCGTTTCAGACCTCGAGCTCGACGACTTCCAGGATCGAATCGCCCGAGTGGTTCGACCGATCGCCGACCGGCTCATCGATGCCACCGCCCTCCTGGCGGTGCATCATGATCACGACCCTGGGGCCCAAGCTCGGGCCAAAGTGACCCTGCGTTCCAAGGGTGACACGGTACGGGCCGAGGTCTATGCGCCCACAGTCGGCGAAGCAGCCTCGAGTGTGGAGGCACGCATCCGTCAACAATTGGAGCACCGAGCTCGACGAGCCAAGAATGACCCGAGAGGCAAGGAACACAGCGAGGGCGAATGGCGTCACGGGAACCTGCGATCGCCGCAAGGCCAAGGATTCGATCGGCCGATCGAGGACCGTGCAATCGTCGTTCGAAAGTCTCCAGCAACACCTCTGGCGACGCTCGAAGAAGCTCAGTGGGATCGCTTCGTTCTCGACTACGACTTCTTCCTTTTCGTGGACGCCGACACCGGTCGGGACGTCGTCTTGGCCTCGGGCGACAACGAGGGCGACGTTCGTCTCCTCGACATCGCCGATGCGCCGACGATGACCGTTGCCGACGCAAGGAGTTGGATCGACGAGACCAACGACGACTTCCACTTCTTCCGAGACGTCGACTCCATGCGTGGTTCGGTGATCTATCGGCGCTACGACGGCCACTACGGGCTGCTCACCCCCGGCGACGGAGCCGTCGGGGGCAACACCTGATCCGCGGTCGAGCCGTTCTCGCCCAGCCAGCCAGCCAGCCAGCCTGCCGACACGAAAGGACCGAAGGCCCTTCTCGTCATCGGCGCGACGACGAACACTGATGCCATGACGCAGAACGCAACCAACATGAACGCCGAAGGTACGAGCGAACGCTGGGTCTACGGCTTTGACCAAATCACCGCGGCCGAAGCAGCCGTTGGCGGATCGTGGGATGCAGCCCGAGGATTACTCGGAGGAAAGGGAGCAAACCTGGCCGAGATGACACGGCTCGATATCCCGGTACCCCCGGGGTTCACCGTCACGACGAGAGCCTGCAATCGCTACCTCCAGATGGACGGCAAGTTCCCAGACGATCTCTGGGTGCAAGTTGTCGATGCACTGCACTCGATCGAGGAACAATCGGGCAAGCGGCTGGGCGATCCGAACAATCCATTGCTCGTGGCATGTCGCTCGGGAGCCAAGTTCTCGATGCCGGGCATGATGGACACGGTGCTCGACATCGGGCTCAACGACGAAGTCGCCAAGGCCATGGTGACATCGACCGGGAACGAGCACTTCGTGCTCGACTCCTACCGACGCCTCATCCAGATGTTCGGGGCTGTCGTGCTCGGCATCCCCGACGAGTACTTCGAGGAGGTGCTGACCGAGGCTCGCCATGCGGGAGGAACCCACAGCGACGCCGACCTCGACGTCGAGGCGTTGGGGTCGATCATCGAGGCGTTCAAACAAGTCGTCGTCCGCCGAGCGTCACTCCCATTTCCGACGGATCCGCTCCAGCAACTCCGCATGGCAATCGAGGCCGTGTTCAAGAGTTGGGACGGCAAGCGTGCTCACGACTATCGCCGTGCCGCTCACATCTCCGATGATCTCGGTACGGCGGTGAACATCGTCGCGATGGTCTTCGGGAACACCGGTGACGAGTCGGCAACCGGTGTCGCGATGTCCAGAAACGCCACCACAGGGGAACCAAAGCTCGAGGGTGATTTCCTGATCAATGCCCAGGGCGAAGACGTCGTCGCCGGCATCCGACCCACTCGACCGATCGAGGAGTTGGCCGACGAGATGCCGGAGGCACACCGGCAATTCGCAGAAACGGCGAAGCGGCTCGAAGCTCACTATCGCGACATGCAGGACATGGAGTTCACCGTCGAGAACGGCAAGCTCTGGCTGCTCCAGACCCGAGATGGCAAGCGAACCGCTCAAGCCGCAGTCCGTATCGCTGTCGATCTCGCCAACGAAGGTGTGATCACCCGCGCTGAAGCGGTCGGACGCATCGCTCCCGAACAGATCGAGGCCTTCCTCCATCCACGGTTCGATCCTGCAGCGCTGGCCGAGCTCCAACCGATCACATCGGGACTCAATGTTTCGCCCGGTGCAGCGACCGGGGTGATCGCCCTCGACCCCGACCTCGCCGTGCGTTGGGCGGAGGAAGGGCGCGAGGTCATCCTCGTCCGTCCCGAGACGAAACCCGACGACGTACACGGCATGCTCGCTGCAAAAGGCATCCTCACCTCCAGCGGGGGCAGAACAAGTCACGCAGCACTCGTGGCCCGCCAGTTCGGTCGACCGGCTGTGGTCGGCGCCACGGACCTCGACATCGACCTCCTCGCCCGGACGCTCTCGGTCGACGACTGGGTGATCCAGGAAGGTGAGTTCGTCTCCATCGATGGGACGTCCGGCGATGTCTTTCGGGGGAAGGTGTCGCTCACCGAAGGGGATCTCGACGATCCACATCTCTCCGAACTCCTGGGCTGGGCCGACGACATCAGTGTCCTCGATGTCCGGGCCAACGCCGACAACGGCCCTGATGCGGAGCGAGCAGCGCGTTTCGGTGCCCGAGGGATCGGACTGTGCCGAACCGAGCACATGTTCTTCGCACCCGATCGACTCCCGATCATGCAGAAGATGATCATGGCAACGACCACGGTCGAGCGGGACGAGGCGATCGCTTCGCTCCTTCCGTTCCAACGAGACGACTTCGCCGATCTGTTCCGGGCGATGGACGGAAAGCCCGTCATCATTCGCTTGCTCGATCCCCCGCTGCACGAGTTCCTTCCTGACCGCGACGAGCTCCAGCGCGACATCGCCGATCTGCAGATCAAGCTCCTACGGGCCTCCGGCCTCGATGAGGTCGAGACGCTTCTCAGTTCGGTTGCGCAGGCCAACAATCTGCTCGTCCAGGTCGATGCCCAGCGCGAGGCAAACCCAATGCTCGGCACTCGTGGCGTCCGACTCGGCGTCCTGATCCCGGAGTTGACCTCCATGCAGGCGCGGGCGATCTTCGAAGCAGCCGCCATCGTCATCGATGAGGGAATCCCCGTGATTCCCGAGGTGCTCGTGCCGCTCGTCAGCGATGTCGAAGAGTTCATTCGTCAGCGGCTGGTGATCCAGGCCGCGGCCAAGTGTGTCGAGGACGAACAGCACATTCACGTTCCGACGGTTGTTGGCACCATGATCGAGGTACCGCGTGCCGCCCTCACCGCAGGCGACATCGCCGAGTACGCCGACTTCATGTCGTTCGGCACAAACGACCTCACCCAGACCACGTTCGGGATGAGCCGCGACGACGCCGAATCAGGCTTCCTGATCGAGTACCTCGAGAGTGGGGTCTTCACCAGCAATCCGTTCGCAACATTGGACCCCAAGGGCGTTGGCAAGTTGATCGATATCTGTGTCACCGGGGCGAGAGCCGTGAAACCCGACCTGGAGGTCGGCATCTGCGGCGAGCATGGCGGCGACCCGAAATCGATCACCCTTGCCCGAAAACTTGGGTTGACCTACGTCAGCTGTTCACCGTTCCGAGTACCCGTCGCGCGACTCGCGGCGGCCCATGCGGAGTCGATGCTCGCAGACGAAGACTCGGCGACCGGAAGGCCATGATGACCACTGAACCGACTGCTCCAGGTGAGCGTGATGAACGGACCGGACTGTTCAAGCTCTCGGTCGAGCAATGCGTCGAGGTCCTCGCTGCTTCGTCCATCGGGCGCATCGTCTTCCTCGAGGGCGACCAGCCAATGGCCTTGCCCGTCAACTACGCGTGGTTCGAGGATTCTGTCGTGTTCCGGACCGGTGAAGGCCAGAAGCTGCACGCGGCGACGCTCGGCCAAAAGGTCGCATTCGAGATCGACGAGATCGACCAGGCAACGCATTCCGGATCGAGCGTTCTCGTCAAAGGAACGGCACAAGCAGTGACCGAATGGGCAGAGCAGGAACAGCTCGAACAACTCACCGTCCGACCGTGGCAGCGCCAACCTTGGCGTCGAGGCTGGGTCCGCATCATCCCGACCGAGATCACGGGTAGAAAGCTGGACGTCAAGTGAACGAATCCCATCAGCGCGCAACGATCACCGTCGACGGCAACGAAGCGGCGGCTCGGGTCGCCTACCGGCTCTCGGACGTGATCGCGATCTACCCCATCACACCGGCTTCCCCGATGGGCGAGCTCTGCGACGTGTGGGCCGCGTCGGAGCAGCCCAATCGAGTCGGCGCTGTTCCCGAAGTGATCGAGATGCAGAGCGAAGGCGGCGCGGCCGGTGCGGTGCACGGGGCCCTCCAAGCCGGAGCAATGACAACAACGTTCACCGCGTCGCAAGGCCTCCTGCTCATGATTCCGAACATCTACAAGATGGTCGGTGAATTGACTCCGACGGTGATCCACGTCGCAGCTCGGGCCATCGCCACTCACGCGTTGAGCATCTTCGGAGATCACAGCGACGTCATGGCCGTCCGCCAGACCGGGGCCGCGATGCTTGCCTCGTCGTCGGTGCAGGAAGCGCAGG
>CAZYLX010000287.1:0-5010 GCA_964648595.1 uncultured Acidimicrobiaceae bacterium | reverse complement strand
TGTCGGCCGTGTCGACGAGGTTGATCCCTGCGTCCAACGCCGTGTTGATGATTCGGTGGCAGGCGGCCCGGTCGGTGTTGCCCCAGGCGCCGAGCACCATTGTGCCGAGGCCGAAGCGGCTCACGTGGATCCCGCTTCGCCCGAGGACCCGATCTGGTGGCAACGTCATCGATGGCTCCTTCTGTGTCAACTCAGCCGGTGTTTCTGCGGTTTGGCGTACACAGAAGGGGAGAGTTGGCGGTCAGCGGTCGTGGAAGAGCGGTGGGCGCTTCTCGAGGAAGGCGGCCTGCCCCTCGAGGTAGTCGTTGGAAGTGAAGCAGGCTTCGGTCAGTTCGGCCACCTTCGCGAGGTCGCGACGGTCGGGGTCCTTGCTGACCTCGCCGATCGCGGTCTTGATCGACCGGATCGTCATCGGTGCGTTACCGGCGATGGTCGAGGCCAGGTCGACGATGGTCTGCTCGAGGTCGGCGGCGGGCACGGACCGATTGATCAAACCGATCCGCGCTGCCTCCTCGGCTGAGTAGCGACGGGCCGAGTAGAGGATCTCGGCTGCCGCGGCCTTGCCGACGAGCTCGATCAACGCCTCGACCGCGCTGTAGCCGTACCCGACGCCGAGTTTCGCAGCCGGAACGGCGAACTGGGCACTGTCGGCCGCGATCCGAATGTCGGCCTTCATGGCCGTCAAGACGCCGCCGCCCATGCAGAAGCCCTCGATCATGGCGATCAACGGCTTGTCGACCGTGGCCAGGGCCCGTTGGGCCGCGCCGGCGATGGCGTCGTACTCCTTGCGTGCTTCGACCGCCGTTCGCCGTTCGCTGAACTCGGAGATGTCGGCCCCGGAAACGAAGGCGCGTCCGCCCGCTCCTTTCATCACGATCACTCGCACCGAAGGGTCAGAAGCGAAGGCGTCGATGATGACGGGAATGGCTCGGTTCATCTCTGCCGACATGGCGTTGTGCCGGGCCGGATTGTTGAATGTCATCCAGCCGATGCCGTCGGCGACCTCGGCCAACATCTTGTCGGTCTCGAGCGTGATCGTCATTGGCGCTCCTCACTTCCATCGTTTGGTGGTTTGGCGTCGGCCACGACACCTTGGGTCGAGAGTTGCTGCACCTCGTCGGGGCTGAAGCCGAACTGGGCCAGGATCTGCTCGGTGTGTTCTCCAGCCAGCGGGCTCGGACGTCGAATCGCATCAGGGACACCCTCGAGTGTGGTGGCGTTTCGGATGACCTCGATGCCGCCGGCGACCGGATGCACCACCGGTGAGGCAACTCCCAGGTGTTGGACCTGCGGATCGGCGAACGTCTGAGCCATGTCGTTGACCGGTCCGGCGGGAACACCGACGTCGTTCAAAGCGTCGACCCACTCCGATGTCGTTCGTTCGCTCAATGCGGAGGTGATGATCTCGGTGAGTTCGTCGTGGTTGGCCATGCGGCCGGCCGGGCTTGCGAATCGTTCGTCGGCGGGAAGATCGGGCCGACTGATCACCTCGCAGAACGCGATCCAGAGCTGGCCCCAGGCCGCGGCGACATTCAGATGGCCGTCGGCCGTCGGGTAGAGCCCCATTGGCCGCAACGTCGGATGATCGTTGCCAGACTGAGGTGGAATCTCCCCTTCGACGGTCCAGCGAGCAGCCTGGAAATCGAGGACACCGATCATCGACTCGAGCAATGAAGTGTGGACCCATCGCCCAACTCCGGTTCGTTGTCGTTCGTAGATCGCAACCAGCACCCCGATCGCAAGCTGCAGGCCGGCGGCGATGTCGGAAACAGCAGCTCCGGCCCGGACGGGACCCTGTCCGGGAAACCCGGTCACACTCATCATTCCTGCCATGCCTTGAGCGATCTGGTCGACGCCACCCCGGTCGGTGTACGGCCCGCTCTGGCCGAACCCTGAAATCGATCCCATCACCAGACGCGGGTTGAGAACGGAGACGGTGTCCCAATCGAAGCCGAGCTTGAACTTCACGCTCGGACGCATGTTCTCCACCAGAACGTCGGCCTGCGCGACGAGGCGGTGCAACACCTCCCGGCCAACCTCGGACTTGAGATCGAGCGCCAGGCTCCGTTTGTTGCGGTGGAGGTTGAGGAAATCGGGTGTGGTCTGCGCGCTGACCGTAAGGCCCGGCCGCTCGATCCGAATCACGTCGGCTCCCCAATCGGCAAGTTGGCGCACGGCGGTCGGCCCAGCCCGGGCAACCGTGAGATCGAGCACGACGAGGTCGGAGAGCGGCAGCGCCTCTGCTTCTGTGTCGTCATCGGCTCGAGCGTCACTCATCGACGACCTCCATCGTGCGCTTCTGGCTAGCAGGTCCGGCACCATCTGTGTTGCGTTTGCGCCCCGATGCGGGACAAACGCAACACAGAAGATCAAGGCACCACATCTCGTCGCCGACTTGCCACGTTCCTCGATGATGAGCTCACAGGCGAAAGGCCGGGACGGCTGCGGCGGGTCTGATCTCGGCCGGCGGCATGTCGGCTCACAACATGGCCTGATACGCAAACGCCCCGGCCTGGCCTCCGGTGTGGAGGAAAAGGACACGCTCACCCGTTCCGATGCGACCGGATCGACACTGGTCGATCAGCCCTGCCGCTGCCTTGCCGGTGTAGACCGGATCGAGGAGGATCCCCTCGGTTCGTGCGAACAGCTCGATCGCCTCGAGCGTCCGCCCGTCTGGCTGCCCATAGCCGGGGCCCACGAAGGTGTCGTCGATGGCGATCTTGGCTTCAGGCACCGCCACTTCTCCCAAGAGATCGCCGCACATCCTGGCCACCTCGGCCACCTTTGCGATCTGAGTCGGCGCATCGTCAGAGACGCTGTACCCCAGGACCGGCAACTCCAGGCCAACGGACTCCAACCCAACGAGCATGCCGGCGTGCGTGCCACCGCTTCCCGTTGCCAGAATCAGGTGCTGAGAGTCGATCCCCAGTTCGGCGGCCTGATCGCGGAGTTCGACGGCGCACGCCACGTAGCCAAGCGACCCGACAGCGTTCGATCCGCCGACCGGAATGAAGTATGGCGTGTGCCCGTTCTCGGAGAGGCCCCGTAGCCGCTCCTCAACGATCTCAGGCGTCCGCCGGCCTGGAGCGAAGGTCTCTGTCGTTGCGCCGAGTAGCCGGTTCAGCAGCGGATTTCCGTTCGCCGCGTAGTCGTCGCTCGAGTTGGCGGCCAGCTGCTCCAGGAGGAGCAGGCATGACATGCCGACCTTCGCCGCAGCAGCGGCGGTCTGCCGAGCGTGGTTCGACTGGAGCTTGCCGACCGTGACGAGTGTGTCGCACCCTTTCGCCTGGGCATCAGCCACGAGGTACTCGAGTTTGCGCGTCTTGTTCCCCCCGGTGGCCAGCCCGGTGCAGTCGTCGCGCTTGATCCAGATCTCCGGCCCACCGAGAGCGGCGGTCAACCGGTCGAGTCGTTCCAGGGGTGTCGGTAAATGGCCGAGGGAAATCCATGGGATGCCGGCGAGGCGGACCAGGCTCATGAACGAATGTTCCCATGACCGAGCCCGTTCATCCCGTTTGCGGACCGAAGTCCCTGGTCGCCCGATGGAGTTCGCACGACAATTCTGGCGATGATTCGATCTCGTGGTGCTCTCCCGGCAGCCTCCACTGGTGGCCTGCGGTGGCCAGGACGGAGCATTCGGTGGAACTGACCGAGCGGATGGACCCCTTCGAGGCGGTCAATTACTTCTTCACTCGGGCGGCGCGGATTGCCGACGTATCGGCTTCGACCGAGGCGGTCCTTCGGACGCCACATCGAGAGTTGCGAGTCGAAGTGCCGATCCGCCGCGACAGCGGCGCGCTCGAGACTTACGTGGGTTATCGCGTGCAACACGACAACTCGCGAGGTCCGTTCAAGGGTGGTCTTCGCTTTCATCCGTCTGCTGCGGTCGAAGAGGTACGGGCTCTGGCTTCATTGATGACCTGGAAAACCGCCTTGGTCGATGTGCCATTCGGTGGCGCCAAGGGAGGGATCGAGGTGGATGTACGGCCCTTCAGCTCAAACGAACTCGAGCGCTTGACTCGTACCTATGTTCGTCAGATCTCACCGATCATCGGCCCGACCACCGACATTCCAGCCCCCGACATGAATACCAATGCTCAGGTGATGGCCTGGTTTCTCGACGAGTACGAGCAGCTGAACGGCCACGCGCCGGCAGTGGTGACGGGCAAACCGCTCCCTCTCGGCGGTTCCCCCGGACGAATCGAGGCGACGGGCCGAGGAGCGATCATTGTCCTCGATGAGACACTTCGGTCGATGGGCCGCAGTCCCGATCAGACCAGCATCGCCATCCAAGGGTTCGGCAACGTCGGCTTGTGGGCGGCATGTCTTGCCAATCAGGCCGGCTACAAGATCGTTGCCGTGTCCGACAGCAGGGGGTGTGTCTACAACGGCGATGGCCTGGACATCGATGGTCTCGTCGTGCACCGCTCAACGAACGGCTCGCTCGAAGGGTTTCCGGGCGCCGAGACGCTTCATCGTGATGACGTGCTCACGCTGGCTGTCGATGTGCTGATTCCCGCTGCGCTTGGCGAAGTCATTCACGCCGAGAACGCGAGCGACGTCCGAGCGAAGATCATCGTCGAGGGAGCCAATCACCCCGTGACACCGTGGGCGGATGCCGCCCTTGCCGAGCGTGGGATCACGATCGTGCCCGACATCCTCGCCAACGCCGGCGGTGTGACCGTCAGCTACTTCGAGTGGGTCCAGAACATCCAACAGTTCCGGTGGACCGAAACACAGGTGAACGAGCGCCTCGAGCAGATGCTGGTCGCTGCCTACTTGCACACGGCGCACGTCGCAGCAGAACGGGACTGCACGCTACGAGAGGCGGCCTTTGTCATCGCCGTCGAACGCGTCGCCGAGGCATCGGCGCTCCGCGGCATGCTCTGAAGGCTTGGCCGAGGCGGCCCTGTAGCCCCTCCGGCCAGGTTTGCCGCCATTGAGATCGGTACGGCAGAGCTAGTGCAGGCATGATGTTGCGATGGACGAACAGCCGGTCGAGCTCAACAA
>CAZYLX010000286.1:0-5030 GCA_964648595.1 uncultured Acidimicrobiaceae bacterium | reverse complement strand
CGGCGACCGAAGCATCAGCTATGGCGAGCTGGGGGAGACGACGGGCGCAGTCCGCGGCGGTCTTGCCGCCGCCGGTCTGGCACCGGGGAATCGGGTGATGCTGATCGCCGGTAACTCCGAGATCTTCATCACCACGTACATCGCGTGCTTGAGCGCCGGGCTGGTCACGGTTCCGGTCAACCCGCTGTCGCCGCCTTCGGAGCTGCGCGGCGACATCGAGCGTTGTGAACCGCACGCCGTTGTGCTCGACGACATCGGGCTCGACGCATGGCGCGCCCTCGCACCCGAGGCGCAAGGTGGGGTACCGATTGTTCTCGCTCCGTCCGACGCCGGGGCGCCACACCCTCTTGCCGATGCGCCATGGGCCCCCGGGGTTGAGGTTGCCGACGATGACGCAGCCGTGCTGCTCTTCACCTCCGGCACGGCCGGGCTCCCACGGCCCGCGATCCTCACCCATCGCAATCTCGCTTCGAGCATGGACGCCGTGCTGTCGCTCGGCCTCCCGCTGGCCGGGCACGACCACGTTGCGTTGGCCGTGATCCCACTGTTCCACGTGTTCGGTCTCAACCTCGTGGTCAATCTCGGCTTGACCATCGGTGCCGCACTCGTGCTCGAGGACCATCAGAGCCCGGAGCGGACCGCAGAGCTGGTTGCTCGGCACGGAGTCACCGTGGTCTCGGGACCACCAACACTGTGGGCAGGGTTGCTCGCAACCCCCGGCATCGCGGACGACGCGTTCGCGACCGTGCAGTTCGCAGTATCGGGCGCGGCACCGCTCGATCCGGCGATTCCCGAGGCGATCAGCGATCGGTTCGGGTTGACGATTTCCGAAGGTTATGGGCTCACGGAAACGTCTGGGATCGTGTGCTCGGCGCTCGGTCTCGACACCGAGTTCGGCTCGGTCGGGCGGCCGTTCCCTGGCGTCGAGGTCCGCCTGATCGATGAAACGGGCAACGACGTGTTCATCGGCGATCGCGGCGAAGTCATGGTCCGGGGCCCGATGGTCTCGCCCGGCTACTTCGGTGACCCCGAGGCAACAGCCAGAACTCGGACCGACGACGGTTGGCTCATCACCGGAGATCTCGCCGTCGTCGACGATCGGGGCGAACTCTCGATCATCGATCGAGTGAAGGATCTGATCATCGTTTCCGGCTTCAACGTCCACCCAGCGGAAGTCGAGCGAGTCATCAGTGCCCATGAGGCAGTGGACCGCGTCGCTGTTGTTGCTGTGCCGGATCCACTGACTGGCGAGCGTCCGGTCGCCCATGTCGTGCTCCATCCCGGTGCCGTGGTCACCGAGCAGGAACTGATCCAGCGCTGTCGAGAACACCTCGCCCGCTACAAGGCGCCGAGCGCGATCGTGTTCACGGACTCGATTCCCACTGGTCTCGGAGGCAAGTTGCGCCGCTCAGCGCTTGACGGCGGTACGGGCACGGCTGGCAGGACTGCCTAGCAAGCTGCTCGTGCATTTGTGAAAACCGGTGCCTAACCTTTCGCCATGGGTGCTGCCAGCCGAGTCTCGGAAGCCACGGTCGCACGCTTGCCGCACTACCACCAGTGTGCGATCGATGCCGCCAAGCACGGCGAGTCGACCATCTCCTCTGACCGCCTCGCTGAGCTGGTCGGTGTCAACCCGGCAACCCTTCGCCGCGATCTGGCGTCGCTCGACATCACGGGCACGCGAGGCGTCGGCTACGACACGAAGTACCTGGTGTTCGAACTCGGCGGGTCCCTCGGACTCAATCAGGAGTGGCCCGTCGTGATCGTCGGTGTCGGCAACCTCGGGCGAGCGCTGGCCAACTACCCCGGTCTTGTCGAGCGCGGGTTCCCGGTGCGAGCCCTGCTCGACGTGTCCGACGACGTCGTCGGTACCGAAGTGAGCGGCATCGTTGTCGAGCACCTCGCAGGCGCAGCGGCGGTCGTCGAGCGAGAGCACGTGAGCGTTGCCGTTCTGGCGACACCGCCAGCGGCGGCACAATCCACGGCCGACCTGCTCGTTCACGCTGGCATCACTTCGCTGCTGAACTTCACCGCAACCTCGGTCCAGGCGGTCGAAGCCGTCGAGATCCGTCAGGTTGATCTCGCAACGGAACTCCAGATCCTCAGCTTCTATCAGCAGCGAGCACAGGGGGCCCGAGACGGCGCCGGTGTGCCCATCGAGCGGAAGGTTTCGCAGGCGTGACCGGTTCCACCCCCATTCGAGTGGTGCAGATGGCATTGGAACTGCGAGACTGTCGAGGTTCGGTTGCCTTGCGTTCCCGTTCGAAGCTCATTCGTCGAGGAGACTCATGACCGTCATCGCCATCGGGCTGAATCATCGCTCCGCCCCATTGGGTGTGTTGGAACAGATGACGCTGTCCGCCGACGACATCCCGAAGGCTCTCGCCGAGATCGCTTCGAGCCCGGTGATCAATGAAGTAGTGCTCCTGTCGACCTGCAACCGCACCGAGGTCTACGTCCACGCCGAGCGCTTCCACGATGCGTACCGAGATGTGCGTGAAGCCTTGAGTGTGATGGTCGGGCTCGATGCTGCGGCGTTCGTTGATCATCTGTACGTCCACTTCGACAGTGACGCCATCGATCATCTCTTCTCGGTGTCCGCCGGCCTCGATTCTGCAGTCCTCGGTGAGCACGAGATCCTGGGTCAGATGCGAACTGACTGGGATCGGGCGCGAATGGAGGGCACGTCCGGCTCGCTGCTCAACCCTGTGTTCGAGCATGCAGTCACCGCCGGCAAGCGGGTCCGGTCCGAAACAGCCATCGGCCGCCGGACGGCGTCGATCTCCCACGCCGCGGTCTCGTTGGTCACCGAACGCATCGGCGACCTGACGGGCCGCCGAGTCCTCCTCGTCGGTGCCGGCGAAGTTGGTGCCGGCGTCGCCGGAGCACTCGCCAAGACCGGTGCCGCGAACGTCACGGTCACGAATCGCACGGCGGAACGAGCCGTCGAGGTCGCGGCGCCGATCGGGGCCGACGTCGTGCCGTTCAACGAGCTCGAAGCGGCCCTGGTCACCGCAGATGTCGTGGTCAGCGCCACCGGCGCAACGGGGACTGTGCTGCATGCCGACACCATTCGGACAGCCCTCGAGGCCACCGACCGCCGGCTGCTGATCCTTGACCTCGCCGTTCCTCGTGATGTTGACCCTGCGGTCATCGCCTTCGACCGGGTCGATCTTCTGGTGCTTTCTGATCTCCAAGCGTTCGCCAACCGCGGCCTCGAGGAACGACAGAAGGAAGTGGCCGCAGCCCGAAAGGTGATGGAAGACCAGATCGCTCAGTTCCAGCGTTCGTCAAGCGCATCCGAGGTTGATCCGGTTCTCGGCCGACTCCACCGTTGGGCCGACAGCATCCGAACTGACGAGATCGCACGGTTCGACAAACGTCTCGGCGATCTGACCGAAGAGCAAGCGGCGGCCGTCGACGCGCTCACTCAAGCCGTGATGAAGAAGCTGCTGCACCCGCCGTCGGCTCGGCTCAAGGACGCGGGTGGGTCTCGCAGAGGCGATCGCCTGGTCGAATCGGTTCGGGAACTGTTCGACCTGTCGTGAAGATTCGCATCGCCACTCGCAAGAGCCCACTGGCTCTGTGGCAAGCCAATCATGTTGCAGACGCCCTTGTTGCCGGCGATGCCTCGATCACGATCGAGTTGATCACGATGGACACGTTTGCTGATCTTCGCCTCGACCTCCCGATCGCCGATTTGGGCGGGAAGGGAGCGTTCAGCAAGGAGGTCCAGAACGTCCTACTTGCTGGTGCCGCTGACATAGCGGTTCATTCGGCGAAGGATCTCCAAGCCCTCACGCCGGACGAACTCACGATCGCTGCAGTTCCCGCTCGTGGCGAGCCCCGTGATGCGCTGGTCGGCACCGCGCTGGCCGATCTCGCCGAGGGTGCCCTGGTGGCGACGGGGAGCAATCGACGGCGAGTGCAACTGGCCAACCTTCGGTCCGACCTGCGTTTCGTCGGTCTGCGGGGCAACATCGGGACTCGCCTTTCGAAGCTCGAGGGGTTCGATGCACTCGTCATGGCCCAAGTGGCGATCGAACGGCTCGAGCTCGATCTCGAGACGGTCGATGTTCTCGATGCCGAAAAGATGATCCCGCAGGTCGGTCAGGGTGCGCTCGCCGTCGAGTGTCGAGCCGACAATTCCGACATCATCGAACAGCTCGCGGCCATCGATCATCCTCCATCTCGGCGCACGCTCGAAGCCGAACGTGGCTTCTTGCTCGAGCTCGGTGGCGACTGCGATCTCCCGGCCGGGGCGCACGCCACGATCAGCGCGACGGGCACTCTTTCGCTCACTGCCATGCTGAGTTCCGAGGACGAACGTCGGCTTGAACGCGTGACCGTCGCTGCCGACGGTGGTCAGCCGGCCGAGGCGCTCGGTCGATCAGCTGCTCGGAAGCTGACGGAACGTTTGGCGTGAGCCTCTCCGGTTGTTCTGTCGTTGTGTGTCGGGCACTCCATCAAGCGACACCACTCATCGACGGCCTCCAGTCTGCTGGGGCGGTCACGATCCACGTGCCGCTGCTCCGGGTTGAACGGCCCGCTGATGGAGGGCTGGCACTACGAGAAGCACTCAACGAGGCTGCCGAAACGACCTGGCTCGTCCTCACGTCCAGCAATGGAGTCGACGCTGTCGCTGCGGCGGTCGAGGCTGGATCGGCTCTCCCGCGGCGCGTCGCCGTGGTTGGTGCGGCGACCGCAGCCCGAGCAGCAACCCATGGCTGGCCTGTTGAGTTCGTCTCGCCAGAACCGTCGGCCGCAGGTTTGGGTCGAACGATTCCGGTGCACATCGGTGAGCGGGTTCTTGCCGCGGTCGCCGAGCTCGCGAGCGACGATCTGGCGCTGGCGCTCACCAATCGCGGCATCGCGATTGATGTCGTCACCGCGTACCGCACGATCATCCCTGAGGTGTCGGCGGCCGATCTCGATCTGGTCGTCGAGGCTCACGCCATCATCGTGACCTCACCTTCGGTTGTCGCCCGGCTCGTCGAGCTGCTCGACCCAGCTGACCTCCCACGCCTTGT
>CAZYLX010000285.1:0-5053 GCA_964648595.1 uncultured Acidimicrobiaceae bacterium | reverse complement strand
TCGCTGTGCATCGTTCGCCAGTACGCAAGCGCTTGATCCCACAGGTCACCGGTAGGCGCAATGGGCCGCCCCTGCAGATACGCAGCGGTCACATCTTCAAACGCAACCAACCCGGCACGCGCACCGGCCTCAATCGCCATGTTGCAGACCGTCATTCGACCTTCCATCGAGAGGTCGGTGATGGCGTCGCCCCGGTACTCGATGATGTGGCCGATGCCACCGCCGGTGCCGATCACGCCGATGATGGCCAGGATCAAGTCCTTGGCCGTTGCTCCCTCGCCAAGCGGACCGTTGATGGTGATGGCCATGGTCTTGGGGCGACTCTGGGGGAGCGTCTGTGTGGCCAGCACGTGCTCGACCTCGCTCGTGCCGATTCCGAAGGCCAGCGCGCCGAACGCCCCGTGAGTAGCGGTGTGGCTGTCGCCGCAGACGACGGTCATGCCCGGCCGGGTCAAGCCCTGCTCGGGGCCGATGACGTGGACGATGCCCTGGCCCGGCGATCCCATCGGGTGGTTGGTGATCCCGAACTCGGCGGCGTTCACCCGAAGGGTGTCGATCTGCTTGGCACTGACCGGATCGGCGATGGGTTGATCGATGTTCTCCGTCGGGACGTTGTGGTCCTCGGTGGCGACGGTGAGGTCGGGTCGCCGAACTTTGCGGCTGTGGATGCGCAGCCCGTCGAACGCCTGAGGGCTGGTGACTTCGTGTACCAGATGGAGATCGATGTAGAGGAGATCGGGCTCCCCGTCGGCACCACGATGCACCACATGGCGGTCCCAGAGCTTGTCGGCAAGAGTGCGAGGAGCGGAGGTCACGGGGCTCGATTCGTTCGGTGGAGGTGCAACGCCGGTCGTGGTGATGACTGGCGTCTCATATAGTGAGCAGGTAGTCTCACTAGATGGACACCACCGTAAGCGGCGTTGGCGTGATTGACAAGTCGATGGCCATCCTCTCTGCCCTCGAGGAGGGCGCGTGTTCGACGGGCGATCTGGTGGAGCGAACAGGGATCACTCGAGCCACCGTGCATCGATTGGCCTCCGCCCTGGAGGAGCACGGCATGGTTCGCCGTTCGCTGGACGGCAGATTCGCACTCGGGTATCGGGTCGTTGCCCTGGCCCGCACGATCGATGGCCTGGAAGCGTTGTCCGACGTCGCTCGCCCTCACCTTCGACGTTTGAGCGATCGAAGTGGCGAGAGCGCGCAGCTCTATGTCCGCGACGGTGACGATCGTGTGTGTGTTGATGTTGCAGAATCGGCGCACGGGTTACGCACGATCGTGGCCATCGGGGCCCGGCTCACCTTGATGCTCGGTTCAGCCGGTCGTGCCCTGACGGATCCATCAGCGGGCCTGGCAACGTCGATTGGGGAGCGCGAAGCCGGTGTCGCATCGGTGAGCGCACCGATCGTCGACCGGCAGGGTGGCGTTGTTGCCGCGATCAGCGTCAGCGGCCCCATCGATCGGATGACCAACACGCCCGAGATCTCGTTCGGACCAATGGTGCTCGAGGCGGCTGCCGCTGTCGGCGAGCAGCTTGGAGCGACGGGCTCGTCAGGCCTCGATGGCGACGATCTCGACCGTCATCTCGCCGCCCGGTGATTGGTAGCTGACGGACTCGCCCGGCTTTGCACCCATCAGGGCCTTGCCCATCGGTGACCCGGGCGACACCACAAGCACACCATCACGTCGCTCCTCGATGGAGCCGATCAGGTACCGCTCGATGTCGTCATCGCCGGTGTACTTCAAAGACACGACGCATCCGGCTCGCACCTCGTCGACACCACCAGCGTTGTCGACGATGGACGCGTTCTGGACGAGGCTGGCGAGATGGATGATGCGGCCCTCCATCTTCCCCTGCTCCTCCTTTGCGGCGTGGTAGTCGCCGTTCTCCGAGAGGTCGCCCAGCTCGCGAGCTGTTTCGATCTTCTTGGCGATCTCGATCCGGCCCCGGGTGGTGAGGTCGTCGTGTTCAGCCTGCAGGCGATCGAAGGCTTCTTGGGACAGCTCGTGAGTTCTTGGCACTCGGCCAAGGGTAGAAGCTTGGCGTGCGCTACTTGCGCTTGACGGAACTGCGCCTGCGCTTGTTGCTGAGGGCAAACGTTGTCTGCAGGTTGGCCACAAGGCCGGCAAGCCAGCCGAGCATCGTCATTGGCTGGGTGAGGCGGTCGCGGACGAGCTCGGTTTGGAGTTCTCCGAAACCGGGTCGCTCGCCGAAGACCAACTGGAAGTCGTGCGACTCGATGAAGAACGCCGTGATGAACACGGTCAGTATGTAGAAGATCAGCGAGATCGATGCCCGCACGTCGCTGTGGTCGGCGCCAGAGCCGAGCCGGACCGCGACGGCGATCAGGACACCGACGGGGATGGCGAGCCATGGCGTCGTGAGGACGTCTTCGATCTCGTACAGGTACCAGCACGTGCCGGTGATGACCGACATGCAGAATGCCGCGACCACGCCCGTGATCGCATCTGCCTCCTCGCGGAGCGGCACCATGTTGACAGCCCGGTCCTTCTTGATCGGTGTGTTGTCGACACCGCCCGCATCGTTCTGGGCATCGACCCAGGCATCGGGGATTGTCTTCAGCGAGAAACTTTTCGCATCGATCTTGGTCATGAGGAGCCTCCTTCTTCTTTCGAGGTCTACGGCAGCGATTGGAATCGGCTTGAGAACCAATTCCTCAGCGGTCCGGGCTCATGCTTCGTTAGGCTCGGCGACCGCACGCCGCAGAACGGAGCAGTAATGAGCAGCAACACGAAGCATCGGGTCGGGATCGTGGGTGGTGACGGCATCGGACCAGAGGTCATCGGCCAAGGCCTTGATGTGATTGCCGCAAGCGGTGTCGAGCTCGAAACTGTCGAATACGAGCTCGGTGGCGCTCGCTATCTCCAGGACGGAACCGTGCTGCCGGATTCGGTGCTCGAAGAATGGCGCCAGCTCGATGCGATCTACCTGGGAGCGGTCGGTGCGCCAGGGGTTCCCCCTGGTGTGATCGAACGTGGCCTTCTGTTGAAGATGCGGTTCGAGCTCGACCTCTACATCAACGAGCGCCCGTTCAAACTTGCCGGATCGGGTGACCAGCCGGGCCACAACTTCGTCGTGATTCGCGAGAACACCGAAGGTACGTACGCCGGAGAAGGTGGATTTCTTCGCAAGGGCACGGCGCAGGAGATCGCGACCCAGGGGTCGGTCAACACCCGTATGGGTGCCGAGCGGGCGATTCGCTACGCCTACGACCTTGCGGCAGCGCGATCGAACCACCTCACCCTCGTTCACAAGACGAACGTGCTGACGTTCTCTGGTGACCTGTGGGAGCGGACATTCAACGAGGTGGCAGCCGACTACGGCAAGGTCGAGACCGCGTACAACCACGTCGACGCTGCATGCATCTATTTTGTGCAAGACCCACAGCGCTATGACGTGATCGTCACCGACAACCTCTTCGGCGACATCCTCACCGACCTCGGTGGTGCGGTGTCCGGCGGGATCGGGCTCGCAGCGTCAGCCAATCTGAACCCGGCCCGGACCGGTCCCTCGATGTTCGAACCTGTCCATGGCTCGGCGCCCGACATCGCTGGGCAGAACAAGGCGAATCCCATCGCCGCCATCATCAGTGGCGCAATGATGCTCGACTTCCTCGGTGAGTCGATTGCAGCTGCCAAGATCCGTGCCGCGTGCGATGCTTGTGTCGACATGACCGGATCCACCACCGAGATCGGCGCCGCCGTTTCTTCCGCACTCTGATCCGGAAGAACAGCGACACCCGACAGCGAACACTGAACGACAGCCACATCGAACGCCAGCCACATCGAACGACAGCAGAGGCGCATCATGATCACCAACCCCACCGGAGCTTCCGAAGATCCCTTTGTCGCTCCCTTTGGATCCCTGTTCGGCGACAAGATGACGACCGCCACGCTGATCGATGGGGCGTACACCTACGGCGGCGAAGCGCAGCCGCTGGAAGAGCTGTCGCTCCATCCAGCGACGCACGTCTTCCACTACGGCAGCGCGTGCTTCGAAGGCCTCAAGGCTCACCGGCAGGCCGACGGCAGCCTCGCCATCTTCCGTGTCGACGACCACGTCCGACGGATGCGCCAGAGCATCGGGCGCCTTCGGATCGTCGTGCCCGACGCTGACCTGATTCGCCGGCTCATCATCGACGCCGCCGAAGCCAATGCATCGTTCGCTCCGGAGGCACCTGGGTCGCTTTACATTCGACCGACCTTCATAGGAACACTTCCGAACATCGGTGCCGCTGCGGCGCCAAGCAGCACGGGCTTGCTCTACGTGATCTGTTCACCGGTCGGCGACTACTTCGCCGGCGGAGTTCGCCCACTCACGCTGTATGTCGAGACCAAGGTGCCGAGGACCACCCCGCAATTCGGGATGGTCAAGAGTGGAGCGAACTATGTGATGGCGCTCGGCCCGACGCTCGACGCCAAGGCTGACCACGGCGCCGATCAGGTCTTGTTCGCCAACCATGACGACATCACCGAGACCGGCGCGGCCAATTTCTTCCTGGTCGAAGACGGTCGTCTGATCACGCGCCAGCTCGACGAGTCGTTCTTGCACGGGGTCACCCGCAATTCGGTGATCGAGATCGCGGCGACCCTGGGGTATGAGGTCGAGGAGCGCCCGATCACGATTGCCGAGCTGACTGACTGGGCCGGCCACGGCGAGATGTTCCTTTCCGGAACTGCGGCGGTGCTTGCGCCGGTCGGCACCCTTGTCGTCGGCGACGCCCCCGTCACGGTCGGCGACGGCCAGCCAGGTCCCAACACCCTCCGGTTGCGCGAAGCGCTGACCGATCTTCTCAGTGGCAAGGCCGATGACCCGTTCGGGTGGCGAACCGTCGTGAACGGCTGATGGACATTTCGCGCGAGGCGGTCTGGAACCCGGAGTGGCCGGAGTCTGTCGAGATCTTCGACACGACATTGCGAGATGGGTCGCAGTTCGAAGGCATCGCACTCACCACTGACGACAAGTTGCGAATCGCCGAGCAGCTCGACCATCTGGGCGTCCACTACATCGAAGGCGGCTGGCCGGGGTCCAAC
>CAZYLX010000284.1:0-5064 GCA_964648595.1 uncultured Acidimicrobiaceae bacterium | reverse complement strand
AGGTCAAGACCGGCGTAGTGGGTGTCCATCAGGCAGTAACTGCCGGCTTGGATCTCGGTGCACCACGTGTTCGTGTCGAACGTGCCCGTGCCTCCACCCGAGATGATGTCACCGCCGACGTCACCAGCGGCGGCACGCAGGAGTGCCATCGACCGTCCGACCTTCTCGATCCGCTCCTCACGATCCTCGACCATCATCAGGTGGCCCTCGTAGCCCATGACCCCCCGAACCTCCAGACCGGCGGTGCGAGCGCGGTCAGCGAGGCGACCCGCGTCGTCAGGAGCACAGCCGCAGCGAGGGAGCCCGACGTTCACGTCGATCAGGACCGAGCGGATGCCGCCGAGAATGGCCGCATCGAGTGTCGCGTCGCTGTCAACGGCAACCGTGATCTGCGCGTCGTCGGCCAACGCCCCGAGGCGGGCCGTATCGAGGGTTTCGTTGGCCAGCAGAAGGTCCGACGTGAACCCCGCCCTCACGAGTCCCTCGATTTCTCGAGGAGTCGCGGCACAGAAGGCCGTGTGACGATCGGTGGCCAGGCGCTTGGCCAATGCTGTCGACTTGAATGCCTTGACGTGGGGGCGCAGCGTGAGCGCCGGTCGCACCGAATCCATCGCCGCACAATTCGCTTCGAACACCGCCGACTCCACAACGAGCGCCGGCGTGCGGAGATCCTCGATCCGCGAGGGCTCGCCCGGCACGCGACGACGCCGGCGCAGCACAGGTGGGAGCGTTCCAGAGCTCAAGGCTTCGTGCACCGTGAGAGCGAGCGTTGGATCATTGAGGTAGCCGTCGACCCTGTGATGATTGATCGTGGTGTTGTCGACCGTGCCGTGGTTGAGAATTGGCGGTGAGACAGCGAAGTGGCGGTGATCGAGTGGGTAGAGAGCAACCACGTCACGGGTGTCATACGCGTTCAACCAGTGGTCGACGGTCGGCGGATGCAACATGGGACTCACCGCCTTGCGAATGGCGGTCACTCCGAGAGGCGAACCGATCGTGACGAAAGCGGCAACCTGGTAGTCGTGCTCCAGGCCACCGTGAGCGAGCAGGTTGTACGCAATGACCGAACCAAGCGAGTGGGCGATCACCACGATGCTGTCTTTGGGGTCGCATTGACTGAACGCTTCAGCAACAACACCGTCGATCTCGGCCCGAATCGCCTCGTCATTCAGATACTGCGCAACATCGGTGGTGGCATAGGCCACGCTCGCACCGCTCGCACCGGGAACGAATCGGTCGAGGATCGACAGCCCGGTGTGCACCCACTCCCAGGTGAGCGCCCCTCCCCTCTTCGCCTCCTCGATGGCCTGCTCGTCGACAGCGTCCGGGTCGATTTCGGCATCGATGGCCTCGGCGGAAACGCCGGACGCGTCGAGCACTTCTCCCAACACCTCACGCCCGAACCGAACCGTGTCGACGTCATCGCTCACGGCTTGGTCGTCACCCAACACAACGTCGGCCTCGTCGAGCGATTCCTCACGAGTGAGCGCATGCAGAGCGTCGCCGAAGAACGGGAAGATCGTGTCGTCGAGCGTGATGGGCGACTCGAGACCCATGCGCTGGAAACCTTCGTTGAGTACGTCGAACCATTGTCGATGCAGCTCGACCGGATCCCTGCCCTGCTGGTTCCGACCGTGAATGAAGATCAGTTTCGTGGCCACGAGCACAGTGTGGCAGTTGTTGGCGCCCGTGTTGGACGCCCTCGGCGTTCTTGGCCGGCTAGTGGCCGGCGCTGACCTTGCCCGTTGTCCGGTTGTGGAGATCCCACGCGTGGCGGTTCAGACCGACCAAGTGAGCGTCGATGCCGAGCTCAGCGAATTTCGCAACTACCTGATCGAGTGCGGCAACGGCTGAGGTGTCCCAGACCCGAGCCTCCGAGAGGTCGATTTCGACCCGCTTGACCTTGACGTTGTGGTAGTCGAAGGATCGGACCAGATCGTTGGTTGATGCGAAGAACAGCTCACCGCTGACGGCGTAGAGCCGTTCGACATTGTCTGGGTCGACAACGCTGGTGACCTTGATGACCTCAGAGATGTGGCGGGCGAATGCAACAGCCGAGAGCACGACGCCGGCACCGACGCCATAGGCGAGATTGTGAGTGAGAACGACGACGGCAACGGTGACCACCATGATCACTGTCTCCGGCCTCGGTGTGTGCTGCAGGGTCGGCAACTTGATGCTGTTCCAGTTGAACGTCCCGATCGACACCATGATCATCACAGCCACCAGCGCCGCCATCGGGATCTGAGCAACAAGATCGCCGAGGACGAGGATCAAGACGAGGAGGAACAAGCCCGAGGCCAGCGTGGATAGCCGGGTTCGGCCGCCGGACCGGTAGTTGATCATCGACTGACCGATCATGGCGCAGCCGGCCATGCCACCAAGGAACCCGGTGGCGACGTTGGCGACGCCCTGGCCTCGCGATTCGCGATTCTTGTCCGATGGAGTGTCTGTCATGTCGTCGAGAAGCTGCGCGGTGAGCAGCGACTCCAGCAGCCCGACGAAGGCCAGCGTGATCGAGAAGGGCAGGATGATGCCAAGTGTTTCGAACGTGAACGGCACGTCGGGCAGGCTCAAGAAAGGCAACGTCGATGGAAGCTCGCCCATGTCGCCGACCGTCGGCAGGTCGAGGTTCCAGTACATGGCAGCGCCGGCGAGGGCAACGATGGCCACCAACGGCGACGGAACGGCCGTGCTCAACCGTGGCAAGCCATAGATGACGGCGAGGCCAATGGCGATGAAGGCCAGGTTCAGCGGCACCTGACTCGATGCGTTCTCGCTGTCGGTGAGGAAGATGTGCGGAATCTGAGCCATGAAGATCAAAATGGCCAATGCGTTGACGAAGCCAACCATCACGGTGCGGGGAACGAACCGCATCAGCTCACCGATGCCGAGGTAGCCGAGGCCGATCTGGATGGCACCGGCCAGGACCGTCGCTGCGAAGAGGTAGGCGACGCCGTATTCCTCGACCAGCGGCACGAGTACGAGTGCCATGGCGCCGGTTGCGGCCGAGATCATGCCCGACCGACCGCCGGCAATGGAGATGATGATCGCAATCGAGAACGACGCGTAGAGGCCGACCTTGGGGTCGACACCGGCGATGATCGAGAACGAAATCGCCTCCGGAATCAGCGCGAGCGCGACAACGAGCCCGGAGAGGAGATCGGTGCGCGGGTTCGACAGCCATTCGGCACGAAACGATTCGGCGCGCGAGGGCGCTGCAGTGGTGGTAATGCTCATGGGTCCTTCAGGGATGCAAACGAGGGCGCGGACTGAAGTCGCATCGTTGCAAACAGCTCATCGGACGCCGTAGGCGACGCTATGAGCGAACCGCCCGCCTTCGCCGAGGTCATCCGTCACAGCGAATCCGTCGGCGCAGAGCTCCTTTGGCCTGAACCCTGGGATGTTGTGAGCGCAGCGAACAACTCCATGTACGCCGGAGGCGTACACCCGGGTCTTGTCACCGTCACTTTCGCGGTTCTCAGCCCCCGGTTGTGTCGGCCCGCAGAGGCGGCAGGCCCATCGGGTTGGGGAAGGGCAGGATCCCCGATGACGCAACGGCGACAGCCAACGGTGTGAGGATCTGAAGCAGTCGATCCCGCTGCCCCTCTTCCAGCGCCAGCTCGATCGGTTCCACGGCAAGACGATCGGTCGTGGCCTCGATGGACTGTCGCAGCTCGCGCCCGTCAGCGCTGAGCCGGCCATCCACCAGAAGCCCTCGCTTGGCGAGACGTTCCCCCGCAGCAGCCCATTCGTCGCCAGACCATCCTCGGTTGTCGAACAACACGTGGTCGTCGACATCGCTGCCGGCGAGGAACAGGCGGTGGGCTTCACATCCACCGACGCCCTCCACCGCGAGCGCGAGGACGTGACCGTCTCCGTGGTGCTCCCGAAGAGTCGTGCAGTGCTGCCAGAGTTGCTCCACCGGATCGTCCATGGACTCGACGCCGCGGTTCGCAGCGAAGAGCGGACGAGCCACCGGGCTGGCCTCGGCAACGATCGCGGCCAGCTGCTCATTCACTGCCGTGGCAGTCGGCTCGACGGATGGCTCGACGCGGCGCAGGACCTCGGCAGCTGCTCTTGAGCGAGCCTGCACGAGAGCCGACGGCTCAGCAAATGTCCATGCATCGGGTAGGACACGTTGCACCATTGCCGGCGCAAACCAACCGAAGGCGGCTTCGACGACACTGGCGCTCACGGCGCCAAGAGGTGCCGCCCGAAACCCGAAATAGCCCATCCAGAACCCTCGAAGACCAGCGGTCCTTGCCGCATCGATGGCTTCCGGCGCGAAATACATCACGGCATGGATCGTCTCGATCCGTTGCCAGAACTGTCTCGCGAAGTGCACGTCAAAGAGAGTGTCACACCGGCGGGGGAAGATGGGCGCAAGGTTCCCACCGAGATCGGAGTTCAGCGTGGCCCAATTCACTATCCAACTCAGCAAGGGCGAGACCATCACCATTGACCAAGCCGACACCTACCAGTTCGAGGGCCCACTCACCACGTTCTTCTCGACGGGCTCGAGCCGGCAAGTGATCGACTCGTGGAGCACCCGTGTCGCCTCGTATCGAACGGCCGACATCGTGTCGATCGAACGGTTCGATCTTGTGCTTCCGCTGGAAAGCGGCGAACCCATGGAGGGGCCGGCTCCGTCAACGACCGACAGGGTCGAGCTCGACATCCGGGGCCTTGTCGCCGCTTGACGCAACGCGATGCCGAGCAGCGGGGTGAAGACGACGTACAGCCCGGTGAAGAATCTCGAGTTGGTGACCGAGGTCGTTTGGAGCCCGATCTGCTGGAACCACATCGCAACGAACAACACCACCCCGATCAATAGGACGGGGCCTACGTGCAGCATCGTGGCGGGCCGTTCGCTTCGTCAGACCGCCGAACCCGCTTGCTCTCCGCCCATGCAAACAGAGCAACGACCACGGTTGCCACCAGATGGCGGGCCGCCACGAAGACGAAGGGCCCGATGTCGTCCACGGCTGTCGACTGGGCGACGAACCGGCGTTTGAGCAGACGGGCGTCGGCTCGGGGTTGCGAAACGGGATGGTAACAATG
>CAZYLX010000283.1:0-5082 GCA_964648595.1 uncultured Acidimicrobiaceae bacterium | reverse complement strand
GGACCCGACACACCATCGTGTCGACATGCGTCTGCGAGCCAGCACCCCGCAATCAGTCCGGATCAACGCGCTGAACCTCGACGTTGAGCTGGCGGCCAATGAGGAGATCCGTGTGGAGATCTCGAGCAAGTTCCAGCCGGCGACGATCATCGCTGAGGTGACCGAGGCCGGGTTCGAACTGGCCGAACTGTGGGACGGCAACGGAGACTTCGGGCTTCTCCTCGCCAAGCGGGTCTGAACCGCTCGCTCCGCAGGTTGTGGCCGGGCGACAAATTCTGAACACTTGTTGCATGCAGTTCCTTCAGCCCCGTCGATTCCTCACCGTCGTTGCTGCGCTCGCGTTCGCTGCTGGATGCAGCGGCGGCGACGCGCCGGACTCGGGTGCACTGCCCGCTGACTCCACCGAGGCGAGTGCCGATGTCAGTACCGGCGAGGAGGCGGAAGGCATCAGACTGGTGACACCCGAAGCGGGAGCCACGATTCAAGATGGCGACGTCATCGTGCTCGACGTTCGCACCCCAGAAGAGTTCGTAGCCGGACACCTCGAAGGCGCGGTCATGATCGACTTCTATTCGCCAGACTTCGCCGACCAACTGGCCGAACTCGATCCAACCGAGAGCTACTTGCTCTACTGCCGCTCGGGGAACAGAAGCGGCCAGACCACCGAGATCATGTCCGATCTCGGCTTCGCCGATGTTGCCGAGGTCGAAGGCGGCATCTCGGCATGGTCAGCGGCGGGTCTGCCCGTTGTCGAATGAGCATGCCAGAACCGCGCACTAACGCGCGTTCCCGACACTCACCCCGGCCCGCCCGGCTACGCCCATGCCAGAACCGCGCACTAACGCGCGGTTCCGACACTCGCTCTGGGGACGAGGTCAGGCGCTGAGGCCGGCTGGCAGCGTTCCCGAGACGACCGTGCCGTTGCGGATCACGATGCGGTCAGCTGATGCTGTTGCGACGGCCTCGCGAACCGTCGCCGCTCGGATCGCCAGAAGATCACCGTTGGCCGGCAACCGGATCGCAGCCCGAGCCATCGTGCTGACTCGCTCATACGCCAGCTCAGGTGAATCATGACCCGCCATCACCATCAGCGCTGCTGTTTCCAACGCATCGGCACGACCGACCGTGCAGAACGGGTCCTGGAGGTTGTCGGCACCGGCACACACATTGGCCCCCGCTGCATCGAGTGCTGCGGTCGCGGTCAACCCTCGGGGTGGGGCGACGGCCATTCCTCTCGCCTGGAGGAACAGGTTCGTCTGCGGCAGGGCAACAACATTGACGCCAGCTTCAGCCACTTTCTCGCTGACCCGCTTCTGGACGTCCTCGGTCTGCATCGAGAGGCTCACGCAGTGGCTTGCGGTTGCCCCCTCCCCGAAGCCGGTCGACAGCACGGCTTCCGCCAAGAGTTCTAGCTCGAGGTGCGCCGGGTCGAGTGTCTCGTCGGTGTGGAGATCGATCGGCAGACCGTGCTCGGCCGCGATGGCAAGCAGGTCGTTCGTGCAAGCCACGGGATTTTCGTCGAGATGTGGACAGCCGCCGACGACGTCGAGTCCCATGTCGATGGCATCTCGAAGGACGGCGCGGTTGTCGGCACCGCTCGGCCCGCCGGAGGGGCGACCCGTGAGGCCAACAAGCTGGATGTCGACCAGGCCGGCCATCCTCTCGCGAACCTCGATCAGCGCCTCGACTGCTGTCGTGCCGATGTCGACTCCGAGATCGACGTGGGTCCGGATCGCAGTGAAGCCGTTGGCCAAGTACATACGGGCCGCACGCTCAGCTCGCGTCGCGAAATCCGACTTGTCGATGGTCTCGCGATGAGCGATCCAGCCATCGATGGCCCCCATGAGATCGCCCGCCGGGTTGGCGACGAGGTCGGCGGTGAGCGCCTTGTCGAGATGAGCGTGGGGTTCAGCCGGAGCGGCGAGCAGCAGGTAACCCGCTGCTTGGAGTTGAGTCGCGAGGTCAGTCACAAAGAACGACGGCTCAGTGGACTTTCGGCATGACTTCTTCGGCGAACCTCGTCAGCTGCTCGGCAGTCTTCGAGTACTGATCGCCTGGCATGTTCGGGAAGATGACCAGGTTGTCGAGCCCACCGAGGTGCTCCTTGTAGAACTCGATGCCTTCGATCACGTCATCGGCGGTGCCGACGAGCCAGGTCTTGTTCGCCATCGATTCCTCGAGCGTGGGAATCAGACCGGGAGCCGACGGTTTGCCATCAGGGCCCATGTAGCCACGGCTCCAGCCATACGGCCCGAGAAACTTCCAGAACTCGTCGTGGCCGTTGCGCACCTCGGCCATGGCCTGTTCCTTGGTGTCGGCGATCCACGGAGTCAACACCAGTGTGCGCTTGGCCCCGGGAGCGAGACTGCCGCCGAAGGTCTCGTCGTGGAGTTCGGCGTAGCGATCCCAGAACTGCTTGGCGAACGAGAAGTGCTTGAGCCAGAACACGCCCCCCCAACCCTTTCGGGGCACGGTCTCGAGCGTCGGCGGTGAGGTGATCGCCTGCCAGGTCTCGTAGGGATGGATGGGTCTCGGGACGAGCGTGAGTTCCTCGACAAACCCGCCGCGGTCGGGGATGCCGGGTGGCGGGTACTCGAAGAGGTCACCTTTGAAGCTGAAGGTTTCATTGTTCAATGCAAGGTTGATGACCTGCATCGCCTCATCGAACTGCTTGCGGTTGAGCGTGTCGGCTGCTGCCTGATCGGGATTGTCGAAACTTCCGATGTCGGTGCCGAGGGCACGGGCCTCACGGGGAACAGTGCCTCGGCCGACACCGAGGATGCCTCGGCCCCCAGAGATGTTGTGAAGGGTGGCAAAATCCTCGGCGAGACGGAGAGGGTTCCACTGGCCGACGATGTTGAACATCGTTCCGATCCGGATGTTCTTGGTTCGCTCAGCAAGGATGGCACCAAACATCAGACCATTTGGGACGACCTCGTAGCCCTCGTACTGGAAATGGTGCTCGGTGAGCCAGTAGCTGTCGTAGCCAAGCTGGTCCGACAGCACGCCCATCTCGAGCATCTGCTCCGATGCGCGCCACATCTCTGCGTTCGAATAACGGCGGTCGGTCGGGTCGGGCGGGCCAGCGCCCGCGTCGTCCATCTCGACACCACCAAAGAGAAACGCTCCGATCTTCATGGTGATCGACGCTACCGGTCAGACCACCGGCCTGCCAGGTCCCCGAGATGGCGAAACCCAGCGTTCCCGCGACAACGCCGGCTTCCGACGCGCTCATGCCCAGAGTTGGGGCCGAACCCGGGGGCTGAGAGCACTGAAACTGAGGGTGACAAACCCGGGGTTCACAGACGCCATGTCGGTGTGATCAGGCTGCTGTCGCCATCAGGGTGCGAGATGGAACAGGAGGGCGTCGAGGGCCAGGGTGTAGGAGTGCGGGCCAAAGCCCCCGATCACACCAAGACAGACGGCGCTGAGCAGGGAGGTCTGCCGGAACTCCTCACGGGCGTGCACGTTGGAGAGGTGCGTCTCGATCACCGGGATGTCGATGGCGCTGATGGCGTCGCGAAGGGCGACGCTGGTGTGGGTGTAAGCGCCAGGATTGAACACGACACCATCGGCTGTGGTCCTGGCCTCGTGCAGAGCATCGACGAGCGTGCCTTCACTGTTCGATTGGATGTGTCTGATCGTTGCCCCGGCGTCGCCGGCCCGAGCCGCCAGGCCATCCACGATGTTGTCGAGTGTGGTGTGGCCGTAGACCTCTGGCTCGCGAACACCAAGCAGGTTCAGGTTGGGTCCGTTGAGCACAAGGATCCGGGGGCCGTCGACGTTCGCCATTCGCCGAGGTTAGACAGCGCTCACCGGCGCAGCAGCGATCTACGCTGCGGCAGTGACCATCCGACCCGAGGCGAACATCGTGCTCACCGGCTTCATGGGCACCGGCAAGACAACGGTCGGCCGGATCCTGGCCGAAGTCTTGGGGTTCGACTTCGTCGATACCGATCAACTCATCGAGGCCGACAACGGGCCGATTCCCGTGATCTTCGCCGAGCAAGGGGAAGATGTGTTTCGAGCGATCGAGCACGACGTCGCCGTCGACTTGGCCGAACGGCGCCGCACCGTCATCGCCACCGGAGGCCGGCTCATGCTCGATCCGAGCAACGCTGAAGCCCTCGGTGAGACCGCTCGTGTGTTCTGCCTGACTGCTCCCTTCGGCACGATCCTCGAGCGCGTTGTTGGTGATGGGACCGCTCATCGCCCGCTGCTCGACGGCCACGATCCGGTGGCACGGATCACCGCTCTGTTGACCGAACGGGCAGAGGCGTACGGCCGATTCGAGCAGATCGAAACGCAGAACCGGGCGCCACAAGGCATCGCCAACGAGATCATCGAGCGCATCAAGACCTGAGCGAGCAGTCAGAGATTTCCCTGTGCGGAGCGCCGCTGGGCCTCTACACTCACTGGGTCAAGCGCCCGTAGCTCAATTGGATAGAGCATCTGATTACGGATCAGAAGGTTTGGGGTTCGAGTCCCTACGGGCGCGCAACATAAATGCAGGTCAGAGCCCCTTTTCGGAGGGGCTCTTTCAATTCCCGGCCGCCCGTGAGAACATTTTGAGAACATCCGGCGGGGCGGGGGAGCGGAAATGCCGAAGGTGCGAGGCGTTTACCAAGGTGCCAAGGGGTCGTGGTACTTCAAGGTTCGAACCTCGAAGGATCCCTCGACAGGCAAATGGCAGCAGGTGACAAGGCGGGGCTTTCCAACCGCAGCCGCAGCCGAACGAGCGCGAGAGGCGCTTGTGATCGAGGCAGCCGAGCAAAGCACTCAGGGAACGCCCTCGGGCTTGACGGTTGCAGAATTGGTCGAGCAGTACCTCGACGACGCCGAGGCTGCCGATCGCCTTTCGCCCAAGACCCTCTTCGACTATCGCCACTACCTCGAGGACTACATTCGGCCATGGATCGGCGACCGCCTGGCTCGAGAGCTTGACCCTGAAGCCGTGGCCAGCTGGCAACGCTCGTTGGCAACCGAAGGTGGCACGAAGACCGGGCGCGGGCTCGCTCCCAACACGATCCGTCTCGCTCGCGCTCCCGTCAATGGAGCGTTCAAGCAAGCGGTCGCCTCGGG
>CAZYLX010000282.1:0-5085 GCA_964648595.1 uncultured Acidimicrobiaceae bacterium | reverse complement strand
TGAGGCAGCTGCTTGTACGAGCTGAGCTCCGAGGCGACTGTTGCGAAGATCTCTTCGTGGGTGATGCCGAGGGCGTTGGCCGCTCCCCTTCGGTCCTCGACCCTGAACATGATTTCGCCCATCGTGTCCCACCGCCCGGACTGCTGCCATACGGCGGCAGGGTGCATGGTCGGGAGGAGGAACTCTTGGCCGCCCAGTGCGTCGATCTCCTCGCGGACGATGTTGGCCACCTTCTGGTGGACCCGCCAACCCAGCGGCAGCATCGAGTAGTGGCCGGCGTGGAGTTGCCGGATGAACCCACCACGGATGAGTAGCTGGTGGCTCGGCGCCACCGCGTCGTTCGGGGCGTCTCGAAGGGTGGGGGAGAAGAGCTGGGACCAACGCATCAGCAGAGACTACCGAGGCGGGACGAACGGTCGTGCCGGGTTTGTCCGGGCGTCGATGGCTATCTCTGCGCCAGGGGCCGGTCAGGAACTGGAGACTCGATCGGGCAGAGGACAGCTCGTCAGTTCATACGTGTCGAGTCGTTTCCGCAGCGCCCACAACAGCAGGCCGATGGCGGCCAGCCCGACAACGGGTTGCACTGGCGCCCACCAACTGAGCGCCCCAGAGGTTCCGATGGCTGCGACCACGACCTGGTTGCACACCGGGCAGCCAACAGCGAGGAAGGAGACGAAACCACCCCAGATCGGGGTGGTGTCCTCTCCCACCGGTGTCACGCCCTCCATGGGTTTCGGCCGAACTGCGAAGACCAGCCCGGCCAGTGACGCCGTCACCGCCAGGATCACGTAGTCGATCGGCTTCGGTTCGATGGGGCGCCCGAAGATCGGGTTCTCGATCAGATCGGATGGAATCCCGATCATGAGCAGGGCGACGATTCCGTACGGGATGGCGCGAACGTAGGTGTTCGCTGGCAGCGAGCGGAGCTGGGAGAGCATCGCAGCCTTCAACCGCTCGAGAGCCCGCGATCTTCCCGACCATGGCGTTGAGCGGGAGCGAAGCCGGTGTCGCTGCTTTCCGGATGGCCGATGACTCGGCGCGAGCCCTACGGTCGTGGCCGAGAACGCCATCTAGATCGAGGGGATTCATGCTCTACGCCATCATCTTCGGCGGGATCGCTCTCTTCACGTTCGTCATTGGCGGGTGGGCCTACTGGGCCGGCAACCAACGCTCGACCGAGGTGACTGCATTCGCGCGTGAACGCGGTCTCGACCTTGTGGTCGGTCGCCAGGAAGTCGAGCCCGACCCCTCGTTCGCGCTTCTGCGGCCATCGCGAGTACTCCAGCGTTACGTCATCGAAAGAATGGCCTGGCCCGGTGACGATGACTCGGTGTTCGTCTTCACCGCCAAATGGAGAGACCTAGTCGCCGAGACTGAACAGACCCTGATCAGAACCTGCGTTCGTGTCCGGTTGCCGGTCGACGCCCCGAGCGTTTGATTCGGACGCTCTGGCTGGAATCGCGACTGGCTGGCGCAACCTTTCGGAACGAGCACGGACGCCCAGAAGATCGCAACCGGAGACGCCGAGTTCGACGGGCCTTGGACCATCACGACCCCGAACCCGGTGGCGGCGGCCGAGTTGTTGACCCCCGACGTCCGCCGTTGGCTCGTGAACGTCGCGAGCGAGAGACCGAATGTTGAGATGGAATTGAGCGGCCGGTGGCTGCTCTGTGACGTTGGTCCGAAGTCGACTCCACTCGAGGAGCGACTCGAATGGCTTGCCTGGGCAAAGAGGTACCGACAAAGCTCTTTGGCGATTCTTGAAATCAACACGACCTCCGGTGTGCATGCAAGCATGAGGCGTGGCAGTAGGTCGGGAGCAGCCTGGAGCTGAGCGGTACGAGGCGGAGTTCTCGGAGATCGATGTTGAGGCGGCCCTCGATCTGCTGGAGGTGTTCGAGATCGCCTCGCATGACTGCTACCGCGATGTCACGCCACCCGAATCGATCGTCGATGACGTACTCGTTCTGTCCGACGGAACCATTGCCGGCCTCGTCCGATCCGTACACCTCGCGCTCGCTGACTGGCGGGACGTGAAGCTGAACGCCATGAAGATCACAGGCCAGGCGTCGCTCCGGCAGTCACGCCAAGGCGTCGAGGCGGTCGACGGTGTCAGCTGAACTTATGATTCGGCGGTGGCCGAATACGAGAACCGTCAGAACTGGGACCTCAACGCCTGGCCCGAGATGTACGACGCGTTGAAACAACTCCAGGGACTCGTGTTCCTCAGCCCACCCGGTATCGAGCTGAATCTCATGGTCTTCACGATGTCGAGCCTCGCTTCTGGTTGCCGCCATTGCCAGGCCCACGGTGCCTATGGGCTCGATCGGCTCGGTGTCCCTGTGGAGAAGGTCCAGTCCCTGTGGTCCTACGCCACCTCAGAGCAGTTCGACGCTCGGGAGCGAGCCGCCCTCGACTTCGCCGTCGCCTCCGGCTCGGTGCCCAGCAGCGTCGATGCCGGCCACCACGCCGCGCTCCGCGAACACTTCTCCGATGAGGAAGCTCGCAGCCTCCTGGGGGTCGTCGCCGTCGGCGGCTTCATGAACCGCTACAACGACGCCCTTGCCACGGTCACCGACAAAGAATCCGCTGATTGGGCCGAGGTCAATCTCGGCCCGCTCGGTTGGGAGATCGGGAAACATGTGGGCGCCGGTCATGAACAACGATCAGGCCCTCCCGGCTCCTGAGCCCGCACTGTCACCATGCGGGAGACTTCCGCCATGCCCTGCCGAACAGGCCGTCGGGGCATGAAGGAAGACGCCTCTTCTCGACGATGTTGCTCGACGCGAGCTACAACCCAGTCAGGCCTGACGAAGGCAATGGCTTGGAGGGATGTCGAGAAATGTCAGATCTTGCGGTTGTCTTCGACCGCCAGCAAGTGATGCCGGGCGAGACGGTGAAGGGAACGGTCTTCGTGAATTACGAAGGCAAGGCTCGGTCGCTGACAATCACTCTGGTGAATCGCGAGCAACACGGAAGCCTTTACTCGTTCGATCGAGTGATCACGAGCGAGGACATCGCAACACCGCACGGGCTCCGGGCCGGTCAACGGTTCCCGTTTTCGTTTGCGTTGCCGCTCGAAGCGACCCCCATGTTCCGGTCCATGCCGACCGGTCGCTTCGTCATTGATCGGAGCACGCGCGACCGATTCTGGGGCGTATCAGCAGAGATCGATCGGCGAGGCCTCGATCACAAGGCTTTCTCGGGCCTCGACGTCGTGCGGCTCCCACCGGAGCACCCGGCTATGGCGCTCGTCATGCCTCACGAGGTCGAACAGATGCAGTGCAACACCGATCGGGGCATCAACACGATGCAGAGGTCGCAGAGGGGATTCATTCGGCCGAAGCTGGTGAACCCCGCCGATGGCATCGGTATCCGGTGCGATCCACCGGTTGCCCGACGGGGGCAGGCTTTGATGGTCGACGTGAACGTGCCCGCCGAGCTCGGACCTGACTTCGCAATCGGGCTGTTCCTCTACGAGAGCTACTGGGCGAGCAGCGGACGCAACAGGCCGGCGACCGAGCGCTTTCGGACGGTGTGGTCCGAAGCACAACCGATCCCGGCACTTGGGGTGAGTCGCATGGTGCTGCGCGTGCCATCTGATCAGCCGCCGACACACCATGGGTGGCAGCTCGCTACCTGGTGGGACGTGCGGCCATGTTTTGGCAGCGGGCCTGAGGAGCCGTCGCAACGCATTTCGCAGCCCGTGATCATTCGCGTCTGAGCGCGGTCTTTCTTGGCATCTCCGCGTTCTCACCATGCGGGAGACTTCCGCCATGTGGTGACGCGGGCTCCTCAGTCTGGAAGACTCTGACCATGCGCATGAGCCCCCCGAAGCAACGCCTCACCACACCGTTGATCCGTGATCAGAAGGGCGGCGAACTGCGTGAAGCCAGCTGGGGCGAGGCGCTCACGCGTGTGGTCGACGGATTCACCAAGGTGAAGTCCGAGCTCGGAGGCGACGGGTTCGCCCTTTTCTCGTGTTCGAAGAGCACAAACGAGATGAACTATGCGGCCCAGAAGTTTGCGAGGGTGGCGCTGGAGTCGAACAACATCGACTCCTGCAACCGAACTTGACACGCTCCATCCGTCGTCGGTCTGGCGACAGTGTTTGGTGCTGGTGGCGGCACTTGCTCGTATCTCGAGATCGAGGAAACCGACGTCATCCTGCTCTGGGGCTCCAACGCCCGTGAAGCCCATCCGATCTTCTTCCACCACCTCCTGAAGGGCATCGACAACGGCGCTCGTATGTACTCGGTCGACCCTCGCCGCACGTCGTCATCGAAGTTCGCCGACGCTTGGCTCGGCTTGTCGGTCGGCACCGACATCGCGTTGGCCAACGCTGTTGCTCGCGAGATCATTCACAACGGCTGGGTGAACCAGGACTTCGTCGCTCACAGCACCACTGGCTACGAGACCTTTGCCGCTTCGGTCGAGCCGTACACGCTCGAGGTCGCTCAGGAGATCACTGGGGTTCCCGCCGTCGCCATCGCCGAGATGGCCGAGGCGTACGCCACTGCCGAGAAGGCGCAGATCTTGTGGACGCTGGGAATCACCGAGCACCACAACGCCGTCGACAATGTGCTTGCCCTCTGCAACCTGGCTCTTCTGACCGGACACATCGGCACATGGGGGAGCGGCTTGGTCCCGCTACGAGGCCAAAACAATGTGCAGGGTGGCGGCGACATGGGTGCTCTGCCGAACAAGCTGCCGGGCTTCCAGGACGTCACCGACCCGAAGGCCCGAGCCAAGTTCGAGGCCGTCTACGGGGTGCCGATTCCGCCAGAAGACGGCATCCACCTCACCCTCATGTTCGAGGCCATGGGCCGACGTGAAATCAAGGCTGCGTACGTGATCGGAGAGAACCCGGCCGACTCCGAGGCCGACGTCAAACACGCCCGCGAGCTACTCAGCGGGCTCGACCTCCTGGTCGTGCAGGACATCTTCCTCACTCGTACTGCCGAGCTGGCTGACGTGGTCTTCCCGGCGTCGGTCGGATGGGCCGAGAGCGACGGCACCGTGACCTCGTCGGAGCGGCGGGTGCAGCGTGTTCGGGCTGCGGTGACCCCACCGGGCGAGGCTCGT
>CAZYLX010000281.1:0-5116 GCA_964648595.1 uncultured Acidimicrobiaceae bacterium | reverse complement strand
TGGCGAGGCCCCCCTGCAACGTTTCGACGAGCTCGGCCCACGAACGCGGCTCGGGTGTTTCAGCCCAGCCGGGGGGGACGAAAAACTTGGCCGATTCGTCGAGCAATTCCGGGTCACCCGCTGCGTTGCGTGTGATGTGCTGCTCGGCCACGGATCGAACCGTAGCGGGCACCGCTGAGGGCGACCGGCATCGGCAGGGGAGAAACGCATTCGCAGCACCATCTAGTCTCTGCGCATGCGTGTCGCTGCTGTCCAACGTCCGCCCGTTTTCCTCGACCGCGAGGCAACGCTTCATACTGTCCTCGGCGCCATGGCAGAGGCCGCCGTCGGCGGAGCCGAGCTGATTGCATTCCCCGAGACGTTCGTGCCCGGCTATCCGGTCTGGGCCGACTTCACCCACGCCTCGCATTTCGATCATCCCCATCAGAAGGCAGCCTGGGCCCAGTACCTGTCGGCATCGGTTGATGTCGAGCGGGGTGACCTCGACGATGTCGTCGCTGCCTCCGAGGAGCTCGGCCTCTTCACCTATCTGGGCGTCGCCGAGCGCAGTACATCTGGCTCTTCGATCTACTGTTCACTCGTCGCCATTCACCCGGAACGAGGGATCGTCGGCGTTCACCGGAAGCTCAAACCGACCTATGGCGAGAGGCTGATGTGGGCAGACGGCGACGGGGCCGGCCTCGTCGCTCACGAGTTCCTCGACACGAAGGTCAGTGGCCTCAACTGCTGGGAGAATTGGATGCCGCTCGCTCGTACCGCGATGTATGCGCAGGGTCCGCAGGTTCACATCGCCACGTGGCCGGGCTCGCCCGGTGTCAGTCATGACATCAGCCGATTCGTTGCCATGGAGGGACGCCTGTTTGTCGTCAGCTCCGGGGCAGTTCTCCGAGATGAACACATTCCCGCTGACTTCCCACTGCGTCAGGAGATGCTGGACGCTCATCATCGATACACCAGCGGGGGCTCGATCATCGTTGCCCCTGATGGCTCGATTCTGGCCGAGGCCGAGCCCCACGAGGAGTGCATCTTGCTCGCTGACCTCGATCTCGACCTGGTGAGGCAGGCACGCCACAACTTCGACCCCGTCGGCCACTACAGCCGGCCAGATGTGCTCCAACTCCATGTCGACCGCACGCGGCGGGAGCCGGCGACGTTCAGCTGACGAGCATCGCTCGGACGACCACTTCAGCCGAGCCGAATTGGCTCGACAACCGAGATGTAGTCGATCAAGCGACAAGCGATCTCGAACGCAGCATCGGGGTCTTCTTCCAGTTCCTCGACGTCGGTCCAGACTTCGCTGAGCCGTCTCCACGAATCCCGACCGTAGAACGTGTCGAGTTCGGCCGGCTTGCCGAGTTCCTTGCGCCACTTCTTGGTCGCAGCCTCGAGACGGTCGGCGACCGCCTGGTTGTCTGCCTCGTCCGGGTGCTCGGCATGAAAGCCGACCTCCAGTACAGCCCCTTCGAGATCGGCGTACCGGCCGGGCATGATCTGGGCCTCGTAGTGTTCCCGAGTCGGCTTCGACGGTCCGAACCACACCTTCACGCCGCGGCGATGTGATCGAATCTGGACGTCACCGACACCGTCGGGGGCCATCGTTCGCACGAGTTGTGCCACCTCGGCAAAGAGGTGGGCTTCGATGCGGACAGGCATGGTTGGACGCTAGCCCGGAGGCGAACCAGCTCAATCTGTATGTGTGCGCCTGTCTCCATGAAACGGCGCGAATGGAAATGGCGTGAAGCGGCGCTCAGAGGATTCTGAGCGGCATCTCGCGGGGGCCTCGGATCTGTCCGACAGACCAGCGAACGTCGCCGGCCAGTTCGAACTCGGGGAAGCGAGTCAGGAACTCCTGAATCGCCACCTTCATTTCGAGCCGAGCAAGGTTGGAGCCGATGCAACGATGGATGCCGAGACCGAAGGCGCCATGACGATTGGCTTCGCGTTCGATCACGAATTCGTCGGCCCGATCAAACTTCTCGGGATCTCGATTGGCGGCCGGGAAGGGCAACAACACCCAATCGTCCTCTTTCATCGGGCAACCGTGGAAGTCGTTGTCCTTTGCGACCATGCGAGCCATCGTGACCGGAGCATAGAAACGGAGGAACTCCTCGAGAGCGAAGTCGAATTGCTCCGGGTTCTCGCGAAGATGCTTGCGATCCTCGGGGTGCTGAGCCAAGTGCCAGATCGATGCGCCAAGTGCAGACCAGGTCGTGTCGATCCCGGCGACGAGCAGCAGGATGATCGTGCCCCGGACATGATCCGGCTCGAGCTTGTTGCCGCCGAGCTCCATGTCGAGCACGAAGCTGATCAGATCGTCGCGGGGGTTGTCGATGTGGTCCTGGATGTGCTTGTCGAGGTAAAGGTCGAGCGGGTTCTCTTCCTCTTCATCGATCTTCTCGTGCGGGTCGACGTTGATACGTTCGAGGAGTTGATGCACGACCTCGCGGAAGTAATCGTCGTCTTCGGCTGGAAGGCCGAGCATGCGGCCAATGACGTTGACCGGGATGTGCTGCGCGTACTGGATAGCGGCGTCGACGATGCTCTCGCCGGGCGTGATCTCGCCCATGTCGTCGAGCAGCGTGTTGCACAAGATGCGGATCTCGGACTCCCACTCGGCGATCTTCTTCGGCGAGAAGGCCGGCAGCAGCATGCGGCGGGCTTCCTTGTGGAACGGCGGGTCGCTGGAGATGGGAGGGGCAACGCCGATCGGAGCGGGAAGGGCGAGATCGCCAGGCCGAGTGTGGCTCACTACCACCGCCCGGCTCGTGAAGGTCTCGGTGTCGTAGGCGATCTCGTTGACCGTCTCGTGGGTCAACGGAGCCCACATGCCCCCGTAGCGGTCGCTGTGAGCGATGGGGCAACCGCCCTCGATCAGCTCGGACCAGATCTCGGGGGCGGCAGGGTTGTACGCGGGGTCGGCATGGTCGAAGTCGGTAGCCCAGTCGCTGACGGCCCCGTAGTCCTCGGCCCGATAGGGCGTGCGTTCCCAGGCGTCGGCGCCCTCGGGTGTGTCCTTGATGATGGGCAGCACTCGTTCGCCGGTGGCATCAAAATCGGACGGGCTGGGCATCGTGTCAGTCATGGGTCCCCCTTACGGTGTATGGGCACAGTAGGCGTTCGTGCGCCGATGACGCAAGGATCGGCAAACAGACAGTGGGTTTGAGCGAGCCTGCCAGGGCGGTTGAATGGTGACTTGCGTCCTATTCCAGCGAATGCGGGACGTTCGTCCCTTCCGTTGAACGTCGCGATCGACGAGAACACGGGAGTCCGTTTCCGACAGGAGAATGAACGATGACCATGACAGAAGGCCCCTCGCACACTTCGGTGCGCCCCCGGCCTGCCTCCCGTTCCCCCCAAAAAGAGGAGGTGAGCCCAGGTTGGATTGTTGCGTTCGCTCTAGGTGCCATGTTCATCGGCATGGCCGGCTTTGTTGGCATCGTCGTCGGGGCCATCTGGCTCGACGACGACGGCGGTGCTGCTACGGCTTCGACGACGCTGAACCTCACCGTTCGGGAGTTCGCGATCGAGGGCCAGCTGGTCGCCCCCGCAGGCGACGTCACCCTCAGTATCTCGAACACCGGCTCGATGGCCCACAACGTGGCGGTACGGGAGCTCGGAGTTGTCAGCAGTGACGTCGGTTCGGGCGGCACTGTCGAGCTGGCGCTGGGGGATCTCGCGCCTGGCACGTACGAGGTCTACTGCGACATCCCGGGCCACGAGGCGTCTGGCATGGTCAACACTCTGACCATCGTCGGCGACGGCGAACCGGCCGAAGCTGCCGCCGAGGGTGGACAGGGCGAGACGGACTGGGCGGCCATGGACGCGGCGATGACGGAGTCGATGCTGGCCTTCCCGGCCGAAACCGAAGGCATCGGCAACCCGATTCTGGAGCCAACCGAGATCCTCGCTGATGGGACCAAGGTGTTCGACCTCACGGCGGAGATCATCGACTGGGAGATCGAACCTGGCAAGTTCGTCGAGGCCTGGACGTACAACGGCGTCGTGCCCGCACCACAGTTCATTCTCGATCGCGGCGACTCGATACAGGTTCGGGTGGTCAACAACCTTCCGTTGGGAACCGACATTCACTGGCACGGCGTGCACACTCCGAACGATCAGGACGGTGTTGCCCCGTACACGCAGGATCTGATCGAGCCGAACGGCGGCACGTTCACCTACGAGTTTGTGGTCGAGGATGACGCCATCGGGATGTATCACGCCCACAACCACTCCCAGATTCAGGTCGTGAACGGCATGTTCGGGGTGTTCCGAGTCGGCGAGAATCCGATTCCCTACGGCCAGACCATCAGCGGCGTGACCATCCCGGACGAGATCGATCTCGCCGTCGATATGCCGATGATCCTCAATGATGCGGGCACGATCGGGCTCAGCCTGAACGGCAAGAGCTTCCCGGCCACAGAACCCCTGGTGCTCGATCAGGGCGACTGGGCCAGCATCACGTATTACAACGAGGGTCTTCAGATCCACCCGATGCACCTGCACCAGTTCCCGCAGCTCGTGTACGCCAAGGACGGCATTCCGCTGGATCAGCCGTACTACGTCGACACACTCAACGTTGCCCCTGGTGAGCGCTACACGGTGCTGATGCGAGCTGACGATGCCGGTGTCTGGGTATGGCACTGCCACATCCTCAACCATGTCGAGCGCAGTGACGGCATGTTCGGCATGGTGACGGCCATCATCGTGAACGAGGACCCGACCTTCGATCCGACCGACGTGCCAATCGATCCGTCGAACTGGCGGAATACCGCCGGCGCACCGATCGACCGCGGCATCTTGGATGCCATGGATGGTCAGGATCACGATGGCGACGGTGTGATCGATGCCGCCGTCGTCCATGGTGACCATGGCGACGAGGTACCTGACGCCTGATCTGGGCGTGTGTGAGACCAACGGCAATGGCGGCATCGGGCCCTTCGGGGTCCGATGCCGCGTTTGTCTGTCCTGTCAATCGCCGCTCACGGGGCAGGTAGATCGCGTGTACAACGGATCTAAGGAACTTGGTCCCTGGCGGCGATGTGCTCACCCTGTCATCGTTTCCGGCGAACCACTGTCGGAAGGATGTACGAATGGATTTCGAAGTCTCGGGCAAGAT
>CAZYLX010000280.1:0-5130 GCA_964648595.1 uncultured Acidimicrobiaceae bacterium | reverse complement strand
TCCTGCGTCGATCCTTGGCATCATCCATTTCACCTCTTTCAGAGGCCATGTAGAAAACTCGTGACTCGCCCCAGTACCGGGTGGGACATCTTCGCGTCGATCGAATGGCTCTTCATCGTGCCGCTCGGCGCCGGCGCCGCGACTGCGTTCTTGTTGCTGCGCCACCCGATGGAGGACCTTCTGATCGAACGGCCGGAAGGAGTCGCCGCGGTGTTCACCGGCTTGGTGATTGCCAGCTGCATCCTCGTCTGGCGCAGTATCAGACTGCGCGACGCCACTCGCTTCTCGGCCATCGCCCTCGTCGCCGCTCTTGCCTTCGTCCTGCTCGGCTTCAAATCAGGGGCGGTGTCGGACCCCAGCCTTCTTGCTTTCTTCGGCACCGGGGCGATCGCCATTTGCGCAATGATTCTTCCTGGCATCAGCGGCTCGTTCATCATGCTGATGCTTGGGATGTACGCCGCCGTACTCGGCGGGGAGATCTCCGAGTTGGCGGTATTCGCGGTCGGCGCGATCGTGGGACTCGCTGTGTTCTCATCGCTCTTGAACTGGCTCCTCGAGGAATACGAACAGACGCTCATGGCCTCCCTACTCGGTCTGATGCTCGGATCGATCCGGGTTCTCTGGCCCTGGCCGAACGGGGTCGGCGTCATCGGTGAAACCACGGAAGAAACCGTCAGCGGAACGGACCTGGCTTGGCCTGATACAGGGCAGCTCGTTGGTGGTATTGCGCTGGCAGTTGCCGCCGCTGCAGTCACCCTGCTGATCGTCCGCTTCGCCGAGGCCAAGCCAGCGGCCGAGGAGTTCGCAGACGCCACGCTCTGACAGAGAGGGTCACGAAGACGGCTGCCTCGACGGTCAGGTAAGCGTCGGACGCCCGCCGCTTTCATCTCCATCGGCGGTGAACACTGACGAGGAGCCGGCCATGTCGGTGGTCATGGTCCAAAGGCCACCAATCGTCGGCAGAACGACGGTCGCTGGGCCGGATGGCGCTTGGCCGAGGTCGATTCGACTCGGAGCCTCGATCCCCCACCAGTGGGAGCGCACCGCGTATCCATCGACCTCGATGCTCGAGTGTTTCTCGAGGAGCAGACCATGCATCACGCCGATCTGGCCGTAACGCTCCGCCCCCGTTTCCTGCGCCAGTGCCCGCGCCTCGAACTCGAGTTCCCACCCGAGCGGCACCCGTTCACCGAGCGCTGAACCCATCAGCTCCTCGGCGTTGTCAATGGCAAGACCGAACGCCTCGAGGCCATAGCTCCAGTGGTCCATCGGCGTTTCGCAGACGTGATCGGCCCACAGCCCAGAGGCCCGGATCTCCCAACCCTGGGATGGCAACGGCACATCGAACTCGACAACGACGACGGGGTCCTCACCGAGGCGGACCATCGCCGAGTGGAACGTGGCGTGCCCACGCTTCGGGTACTTCGTGATCATCAGCGACAGCGCAACGTGGGCCTCGGGAAACACCGCGTCGACGCGATGGGCCTCGTGCCACGCACCATCGTGTGTTGGGACGTGGTCGGCCTCGTCTGAAGATGGATTCATCGACAAGAGGTGTCGCTGGGAACCATCGCGTTGACACTACGGCCAATCGGTCAGCCCGGACGCCTCGAGCTGTAGCTCCGCCGGTGTAGATACGACCTGAGTAGTACGTTCTCGGCAATGAAGCGTCCCTCGATTCGAGTCCTCGAAGCAGCCGGGTCACCCGAGGCCATCGGCGCAGCTCATGGTGCTGCCCATGCCGACGAAATCGTGCGGTATGCCAACGACCGAGTCGACCTCGTCGCCGAGGGTCTGTGGACTGGTGGGCCACTTCAGCGCGGAGATGTCCTCGATCTCGCTCAGACGATGCTCGGCGAGCACGAAGCGTTCGACCAAGCGTTGCACAGCGAAATGCTTGCGATGGCCGACGCCGCAGGCATCTCCCCGGCGGAGGCAGTAATCCTGGGGGGATTCACCGATTTCGTCGACACGGTCCGGGCGACCCTCGGCGGTCACCATCCAGAAACGGTCATCGAGGACGACTGCACCGCTGTCATCATCCCCGACGACCGAGCGAACGGTCACGGGTTTCTCGCACAGACCTGGGACATGCATGACAGCGCAACCGATCACGTGGTGCTCATGCGGCTTCGTCCCGACGATCGGCCTCACGTCACGGTTTTCACAACGACGGGGTGCCTGGGCCAGATCGGCATGAACGAGGTCGGTGTCTGCGTGGGAATCAACAACCTGACATGCCTCGACGGTGCGGTTGGAGTGACATGGCCGTCCGTCGTGCGGGCCATGCTCGCAGAGGAATCAGCGGACGCTGCCCTGGCGGTCCTGCAAGCAGTCAACCTTGCCGGCGCGCACAACTTCCTCATCTTCGATCGCGGTGGCGTTGGCTACAACGTCGAAGCCATGCCGTCGGTTCGTCCCGTCACGTTCCTCACACCAACCACGCCGATCGTCCATACCAACCACGTGGTCAACGAACGGGCCGCCGTGGTCCAGGCCGAGCGACCCGGCGCCCTGATGGACAGCTCGCACACCCGGCGCCGGACCGCCGAAGAGTTCCTCGCCGACAAAGACATCGGAGAGTCCGACCTGTTCTCGCTCCTGCGTGAGCCGGGTGCAATCTGTCAGCGGCCAGCGGCACCCTTCCACATCGAATCCAGTGGCGCTGCGGTGATGCGGCCGGCAACCGCTGACTTCTGGGCCTGCTGGGGTGTCCCGATCGACAACGAGTTCGAGCATGTCGAATCGCTGGCCTCAGCGGGTCAGGACCGAGACCTGTCGTGACAGCTGAGCCTGTCATGGTCGGAGCGCGCTCAGGGCTCCGCTACTTTCCCATTCGCACCGAGTGGGCCGTAAACATCGCCGCTCTGGAGCAAGCCTCATATCCGACCGCCGATCCCGCTGACCTCTACGACGCCGACGGAGTCGCCCTCCTCGCCAACTACTTCGCTGATGGTTGTTTCGCCGGTTTCGACGACGATCGACTGGTCGCCATGGGCGTCGGGTTCCGCACGCATTTCGATCTTGCCTCACCGCTGCACTCGATCGCTGACCTCATTCCAGAAGGGACCAGCGGTCATCTCCAAAACGGCGAGTGGTATTACGGCAGTGGGATCGCTGTCGCGGCCGAGTACCGCCGCCGAGGCATAGGCAACGAGCTCTACCAGCTGCGCCAGGACGTATGTCGCCGGCTTGACCTTCGAGGCATCGTCGCCGGGGGCGTCATCCCTGGCTACGCCGCGCACCTCGACTCGATGACCGCAGACCACTACATCAATGAGGTTCGCGCCGGGCGTCTGTACGACCCGACGCTGACCTTTCAGCTGGAGAACGGGTTCGAGGCGATATGCGCTCTCAACGGCTACATGAAAGATCCGGCAGTCAACGATCACGCTTCGCTGATCGTGTGGCACAACCCGGACCACAAGATCGGCAGTGCCTGAGATGACCGAATTCGACGACCTGACCGGCCCGCTCGACGGCGACCAAGCCTTCCGCCGACAAGGGTTGAAGGGACCGGGTGATGAAGCTCCGTATGCCGGGGCCCTGTCGTTTCTGCGAAGGACCTACACACGGGACATCAGCGATGCCGACGTCGTGATCACCGGCATTCCGTTCGACCAGGCAACATCGGGTCGGCCCGGTGCTCGCTTCGGTCCGCGAGGAATCCGTGAGGCGTCGACCGGGCTCGCCGAGCTGCCAGGCTTTCCGTTCGGATTCGATCCGCTGCAGGTGCTTGCCATCGCCGACTACGGCGATTGCCACCTCGACTACGGCCATCCGATGCAGGCCGTCGAGCGAATCGAGGCCCACGCCGACGAGATCCTGCAAAGCGGGGCAACGATGGTGACCTTCGGCGGCGATCACTTCATCACCTATCCGCTGCTTCGAGCCCACGCAAGGAAGCACGGCCCGCTGGCCCTGATCCATTTCGACGCCCACTCCGACACTTGGGGCGACGACGGTGTTCGCCTCGACCACGGCTCGATGTTTCTGCGGGCGAAGCGGGAAGGCATCATCATCCCCGAGAAGTCGGTACAGACCGGAATTCGCACACCCAACGCCTCCGACCACGGGTTCACAGTGCTCACTGCGCCCTGGGTACACCGCGAGGGAATCCCCGCCGTTCTCGACGTGATCAGAGACAAGGTTGGCGATCATCCCGCTTACGTGACGTTCGACATCGACTGTCTCGATCCGACGTTCGCTCCAGGCACAGGGACACCGGTGGCCGGTGGGCTGACCACCTCGCAAGCGCTCGAGACGGTCCGTGGGTTGACGGGGCTCAATCTCGTGGGCTTCGACGTCGTCGAGGTGGCCCCGGCGTATGACAACGCGGAGATCACGGCCTTGGCCGCAGCCACCATCGCTCACGACTACCTCTGTCTGATCGCGATGCAGCATGGAGTAGAGCGGACGTCGTACGGGTGGCAATGATTGCCGGCAGCCCCCAGCTCGGTCGGGGGTCAGCAGGCCGATGACCTCGTTCGGCCCCCATTAGTCTGTCCGTCGTGACAAGTCAGGGGCGAAGGGCGAGCATGAAGGTCGATGGGCTGCGTCGACTCCATCAAGCGCTGGGGGGCATCACGCTGCCGTTCGATCTGCCTGGCACGACCGAGGCCCGGTCCGTGCGAGACGAGCTGGCAAACCAGATCGACGACTACTTGATCCCTCGGCTGGAACGCCTCGATGCACCTCTACTGGCTGTCCTCGGTGGTTCGACCGGTTCCGGCAAGTCGACGATCACAAACTCCCTGGCCGGAGCCGAGGTCTCAGCTGCAGGCGTGTTGCGACCGACAACGCGAGCGCCAGTCCTGATCTGCCACCCGGACGATCTCGAGTGGTTCGCAACGACCGACATCCTTCCCCACCTCCCCCGCGTCACCGGCGACGGCCCAACAGCCGGCGCAACGCTCAAGATCGAGGCCGTTGACACCCTCGTGCCCGGCCTGGCGTTGATCGACGCACCGGACATCGATTCGGTCGAAGAGGCCAACCGGGAGCTGGCGACCCAACTCTTGGCTGCCGCCGACCTCTGGCTGTTCGTGACAACAGCGGTTCGCTACGCCGATGCGGTCCCGTGGGAGTTCCTGGATCGGGCTCAGCGTCGAGGCACCACGCTTGCAGTGG
>CAZYLX010000279.1:0-5156 GCA_964648595.1 uncultured Acidimicrobiaceae bacterium | reverse complement strand
GATCCATCGCCCGACACCGTCGAGGTCGTCGGCGATCCCGGTGATCGAGACGAGGCCCAGTGGTGCTGGCCCGGCGTAACCCGTGAGTGACGTTTCGCTCGAGGTCCGGCGAAGCTGCACGTTGATGAGTCGGCTGTCGATCGGCATGGCCGCCGACAGCTCGGAAACCACGACACCGAGCCGGAGGCGTTGCTCGTCGAGGACCTGAATGTCGGAGACAGCGGACGCCCATTCGTCGATGCGAAATCGGGTGTCCTCGAACTCGGTGATTCGCATGGCGAGTACGTCAGCGGTTTCCTCTGCGAGCTGCGCTTGGTTTTCCAGATCCTGCGTGCGATCCACGAGTCCTGTGCTGGTCACGCCGAGCCCAACCGCCAACGGCAGCGCCATCGCAATGCCGGCAACCCGTTGATTGCGTTTCGCCTGCGCGGCGCGATCATGATCGGACGTCAAGACCAGATGGCGGGTTCGCAGTTTTCGAGCTGACCCGAGGGCAACACCAAGCGCCAGTTCGAAACCGAGGAACGGCGCGGTGGCGGCCCAGTCGACCGATGGCGAGGCATTAGCGGCTGGCACGGCGAGCGTCGACTCGAGCGCAGCGAGGAGGCCAGCTGCCTCGCCTCGACCTCCGACGACCGTCACGTTTTGGATCGGACGGCGATCGAGCTCCGTCGTGTAGTAGCTGAGGGTTCGTCTGACACCTTCCACAACCGTGGAGACGCCGATGGCTGCGTCGGAGGGCATCGGAGTGTTCGTCGAGTCGTCGCCACCCAATTGCGCGAGTGCCGACTCCAACTCTTCGGCAACCGAGATGGCAGTCTCGCCCACCCCGGCATTCAGTGTTCGAGCAAACAGGACACCCGTGTGGTCCCTGATCACGACGTTCGTGAGGGAGTCCTCGCAATCGACGATGGCAACGGGCCCTGCACCGTCCCCTTCGAGAGACGGCGAACGGTTCCCGCTGGCAGCCGCTGGTGTTTCACTGAGCTGGATCGACCGGGCGAGCGCTTCTGCGACCAAGTCGGTTCCCGCCAACCGGAGGCCTGCCTGCTTCGCGATCGACCCGAGTTCGGCCAAAGCTGACGCTCGGACAGCAACAACCAGTGCTCGGGCCCACGTTGCGCCGTCCCGATCGAAACGTTCGATCTCATCGACGTCGAAGACGGCTTCGCTGATGGGGTAGCTGAGGAGCTCGGCAATGTCGTAGCTCGCTGCCTGCCGCAGCTTTGTCTCGTTCGGCGATGGCAACTCTGTGCGTCGGACAACCGCGGTACGGCCGTCGATGCCGATTCGAACACGTTTCGTCTTGAACCCGGCGTCGACCCAGAGCTGACGGATGCACTCCGCCAGGATCTCAGGGTCGTTGAGCGCACCGTCCTCGATGGTGGTTTCGGGAATGTCGATCGATCCAGTGCGCACGACGGTGCAGCGGCCATTCCTGGCGAGTCTCGCCTCGACGCCGCGAATGGACCGTCCTTGCAACGCTAGGCCGACGACATCAGGCATGACGGCCCTCCCACGAGGACGGGACGAGCGCGAGCCAACGCAGGCTTCTGTGTTGTTGTTCGCGGATCATGAGCAGGCGCACGGCAGAAGTCTCGGCGCGCGTGCTCGTTGGATGAGGCCGGTAGCGAAGCCAGTTCTCGATAGCGAAGGCAGCGGTCGGTAACGAAGGGGACGGTGCGGTCGATCCTCAAGACACTGCCCATGGCCAACTTCTTCCATCTTCGCCGTCTGAATCGAACGCGGCGCTCCGTCGCGCCGGTGAGCAGACGTCGGAGCGAACGGTCTTGTCAGGGTGCAGAGGGCCGCTACCAGCCTGTAGAGAGCGGAGTCACGATCGTCGAGATGTTGGTCGCCACCTTCATTCTGGGTGTCGGAGTCATGGGCGCCGCCAGCCTCTTCGTTGCGAGCGCCGAGTCGGCCTCGGTCTCGAGGTCGCAGGCTGATGCCACCGACATCGCCACCGGTGACGTCGAGGAGATCCGTTCGTGGCCGTTCGATGCCGTCGGCATCGATGTCACAGCGGACGGCTACGTTCCTGTGGTCGAGGGCAGGCAGACCGTTTCAGAACCGACTGACAATCGTGTCGAGCCCACCGAGACGGTGGAACGCGACGGTGTCGAGTTCGAGGTCGATCGATCGGTGACCTGGGCCAGGGTCGGCGCCGACCGTCAGGCGTACAAGATCGTGACGGTGACCGTCACCTGGCAAGCGCACGGCGGTGAGCGTTCGGTGACCGTGCAGACCGGACGGTTCGGGGGAGCCGACGATGCGTGAGCGGAACCTCCGTAGGTCGCGGCGGGAAGCCGATCGCAAGGACGAGCGAGGAACCAGCCTTGCGGAAGTGTTGGTTGTTCTGACCCTCATGACGATCGTCGCCACCCCACTGTTCATGGTGCTGCAGAGCAGTTTCCGCACTCAGCGGGACCAGTCGGATCAATTCGATCTTGACATGCAGTTGGCCCTTGTGGTCGACCGGATCGAGACCGACATCCGAACAGGCCTTCCGGCCCCTGCCCGCATGGTCGAGTCGCCGGCGAATCTCCTCGCTCTCTCTGCGACGTCAGACGATGGCTCGCCGCGACTCGTCGTGTGGTCACTCGAAAGCGATGCGTTGCGACGTCGTGCCGTTGACGACATCTCCGGCGCGGTGGTGTCCGATGTTGTTCTCGTCGAAGAGGTCGTACCGCCGGGAGCGCTGTTTCGCTATTGGGACGCAGACGGTGCAGAGATCAGTGCCTCAGATGTGCCACGGATCACCGACTGCGGTGTTCGCGTGACCGTGGATCTCGCCGCCGCTCGAGGCGCTGCGGTGTCGAGTCGGATCCTCGATGTTGGTCATCGATCGCAACGGGAGCAAGGGGCCATCGTATGTTGAGTGAAGAACGGTCGAGCGAGCGGGGGAGTGTGCCGCTGGCGATGTTGGTGCTCATGCTCGTCACGTTGCTGGGCGTCGCCGTTGTCGCCAGAGGTCAGAACAGCATCGAGGGTGCCGCGCTGGACAGCGATGCTGCTGCTGCGCAGGCCGGTGCGGAGCAGGGTTTGGCCGAAGCAGTCGCCAGAATCGATGCCGGCGAGGGTGGTCGGTTCAGCGGAACAGGACGCTTGCCAAGCGGCGAATTCCGTTACGAGGTGAGCGCCGTCGATGCCCAGCGGTTCTCTGTGTACACCGAGGCCGAGGTCGACGGTGTCACTCGGGCAATCGACGCCGACGTCGGCGGTCGGGAGCTGTATCCCTACACGCTCTTCATCGATGACGGCGCACTCTTCGAAGGCAACCTCGGCCGGGTCTCTGGTCGAGTCGGCTCGAATGGACCGTTGCTGATCAGTGGCGCAGTGCCCGGCGACTCGCAGTACCTCTTCGGGAGGTCGGCAACATGTGACGCGTGTGTTGACCCCACGGTTGTCGACTCGGAGCGAGACGTTCCTGTTCCCCAACCGCCTACGGGGCGGGTGCAGGCGTGTCCTGACGACGGGATCTTCATCGGAATCGTCGACGGCCGAGGCGGCATGCCGATCGTGTGCGACCCCGCCGAGATCACCGCCGCAGTTGTCACCTTCACAGACAGCGTTGTCGTGGTGGACGGACCGGTGATCATCCATGTGCTCGATGGGCTCGATGTCGACGTTCTCGATGCGTCGATCAACGCTGCCGGTCGTTCGAGCGATTTCCAGCTGTTCCTTGGCGGAGACCGTGGTCGCAACAGCTTGGTGATGGCTCGTTCTCGCATTGACGGGATCATTTATGGCCCAGGACGGGTTTCGAGTGCTGATCAGGTGCGAGTCATCGGCTCCGTGACCATCGGTGAGTTGTTCGTTGGCCGAGGATCCTCGATGTCGATCGAGCCGTCAGCCGAGCTCCAGGGCTACCAGGTATCCGGTTGGCATGTGGCGTCCTGGACACCGGTGCCGCCGCGATGATCGGGGCCGAAGCGGCGCGGGAACTTGATCTTCTGACGATCGTCTTTCTCTCCGGGTTCCTTGCGATCCTCGTCGCGGTATCGCTGGTGGACCTCGCAGAACGACGTATCCCCAACCGCCTGACGTATCCGGCCATGTTGGTCTGTGGCGGGCTGGCGTTGGCCTCGGGATCGGCTGCGCCGGCCATTGTCGGAGCTGCGGTATTCGCCGTGACGCTCTATGTTCCGCACCTGATGCGCCCAGACGCAATGGGACTGGGTGACGTGAAGCTGGCACTGATTCTCGGCTTCGCCATCGGCTGGTTCGCCGCTGGCTGGCCCGACGCTGTCGTTGCCGTCGGATGGACGGTTGCCCTGTCTTCGATCGTTGGCCTCGCCGGCGCCGCCCTTTGGCGTCAGCGTTCCATCCCGTTCGCTCCTGCGCTCTCGATCGGCTCGGCCGTGACCATCATCGTGTCTCTCGCGTGAGCATCCTCTCGCGTGAGAATCGCCTGCCGGCAGCCGGCAACGTCAGCTGACGATCCGGAGAATCTCTTCCAGGCTGGTCATGCCGTCGAGTGCCTTGCGCAGACCGTCGTCGCGAAGCGTGACCATGCCCTGGGCGATTGCGAGTCTCTCGACCTCGTCGCTGCTTCCGCCAGCAAGGATCAGCTCGCGCATTTCGTCGGTCATGGCCAGGATTTCGTGGATGGCGAAGCGCCCTCGATAGCCGCTGTTGCCGCAGGCTCCACACCCGACCGGGCTCCACACCTTGAACTGGCCGTTCTCGTCGAGCAGCTTGGCAGGCACGATCTTCGCATCACCTGGCCCAGCGGTCATCTGCTTCGACGTCTTGCAGCGGTCGCACAAACGACGGGCCAGACGTTGAGCGAGCACCCCGTTGAGTGCCGACGTCACGAGGAAGGGCTGAACACCCATCTCGATCAAACGCACGGGGGTGGACGCTGCGTTGTTGGTATGCAGCGTCGAAAGGACCAGGTGGCCCGTGAGCGACGCCTCAACGGCGATGGTCGCTGTCTCGGTGTCGCGAATCTCGCCGACGAGGATGATGTCGGGATCGGCGCGTAGGAAGGAACGGAGCGCTGTTGGGAAGGTCATGCCGGCTCGCAGGTTCACCTGCACCTGCTTGACGCCGTCCATCCGATACTCCACCGGATCTTCGATCGTGATGATGTTCTTGGTCGGTTCCCGGAGTTCTTCGAGTGTTCCGTAGAGCGTGGTCGACTTGCCGGA
>CAZYLX010000278.1:0-5160 GCA_964648595.1 uncultured Acidimicrobiaceae bacterium | reverse complement strand
TCGGGGCGGCGTGCTGGCCGGTGTGCTGGCGACCGTGTCGCCCCAGCCGGTCTGCGCCGTTGTGCGAGTGCCCGAGCACTCGCTCGACACCATTGGCGCCGGGCCCGTGCTGGGTGTGGTCGACTTGAGCGATCCCGGCAACGCGGGGACGTTGCTGCGGACAGCCGAAGCGGCGGGGTTCGCCGCCGTGGCGATGATCGGCGCGTCAGTCGACACCACCAACCCCAAGGTGGTTCGCGCCTCTGCCGGCGCTCGATTGCGGCTCCCGGTGCTCGAACTCCGCGAGGTGAACCATGCGTTCGCGACGCTGCGCGGGAGCGGTCGGGAGGTCGTGGCCACCGTTGTTGATTCGTCGGCTCCTGACTACACCGACGCCGATCTCACCTCTGTTGCTCTGATCCTCGGCAACGAGGCGGCCGGGCTCGACGCGGCTGCAGTCGCTGCGGCCGACCGCACGGTCACGATCTCTCTTGCCGGGCCTACAGAATCACTCAACGTCGCTGCTGCCGGTGCCATCCTTTGCTTCGAGAGTCTTCGCCAACGTCGAGTTGGTCACCCCTCCCGGTAGAACATCTGGCGGGAAATCCGTTGGACTTCGCTTCCTCCCCACGTCAGGTTTGTCTCCATGTCCGAAAACCACTCGATCGCTGATGACCTGGCCGGTGCTGCCGCCAAGGTCGTCGCCGAAGCAGCCGCTGCTGCGGACCTCGACCAGCTCGACGCTCTCGAGCGAGATGCGCTGGGCAAGAAAGGCTTCGTCGCTGAGGCGAAGAAGGGCATCGGCCAGCTCGACCCGAGCGATCGCAAAGACGCAGGGCGTGCGATCAACGACGCCCGTGACACGGTCGAGGGAGCGATCTCCGAGCGCCGGATCGCACTTTCTTCGGCGGCCAGAACCGTGCAGCTCGAAGCCGAGCGGCTGGACCTCACCGAAATCGTTGCTCCGACCGATGTCGGCCATGCCCACATCGTGACGCAGACGTGGGAGGCGCTGGAAGATGTTTTTGTCGGGATGGGTTTCCGTATCGCAGAAGGCCCCCACGTCGAGACGGACTGGCACAACTTCGACGCCCTGAACATCCCGGAGGGCCACCCGGCACGCGATGGGTTCGACACGATCTACGTCAACCACGGCGAACCGGGCAGTTCGTTGCTGCGCACACACACGTCGCCTGTGCAGATCCGGACGATGCTCGAACAGGAGCCGCCGATCGCCATCGTCGCCCCCGGTCGGGTGTTCCGTCGAGACACAGCAGATGCCACACACATGCCGGTGTTCCACCAGATCGAGGGTCTGGTGATCGACCGTGACATCACGCTCGCCGACTTGGCGGGAACGATCGACGCGTTCGTCACCGCTTACTTCGGGAAGAGCTTTCCCTCCCGTCTGCGGCCGAACTACTTCCCGTTCACCGAGCCATCAGCTGAGTACGACCTCCAGCAACCAGACGGCACCTGGTTGGAAATGGCCGGGTGCGGAATGGTGCACCCCAACGTCTTGCGGGCCGGGGGGATCGATCCCGAGGAATGGTCAGGGTTCGCCTTCGGCTTTGGCATCGATCGACTGGCGCTCATGAAGTACGGCGTTACTGACCTACGCGACATGTTCAACAATGACGTTCGATTCCTCGAGCAGTTCTGACCACGTTGATTCGGACAGCAAGTGAATCTGAGACCGAGAAGAGATTGAGCACATGAACGTCCTCCTTTCCTGGATGCGCGAATTCGTTCCCGAAGGGTTCGGAGAGTACGAAACGAACCCGGAGGGCCTCGCAGAGGTCTTGACCAACCTGGGTCTTGTTGTCGAGTCTGTGGCTACGACCGGAGCGAACTGGGACGGCATCGTCGTCGCCAAGGTTCTTGATTTGCGACCCCATCCCGAGGCCGACAAGATCCAACTCGTCGATGTCGAAACAGGGGGAGTGGCATCGCCCGTTGGAGAACCGCTCCAGATTTGTTGTGGGGCGTTCAACATGTCGGTCGGCGACCTCGTCCCGTTGGCGACGCTTGGCACGGTCATGCCCGGTGGTTTGGAGATCGCCCGCCGCAAGCTGCGGGGCGAGTGGTCGAACGGCATGATCTGCTCCGAGATCGAACTCGGCGTTGGTGAAGACGCCGATGGCATCATGGTTCTCGACCCGGCGTACACCGTTGGGCAACCGCTCAGTGATGCGCTTGGAGTCGAGACCGACGTCGTGTTCGACATCGACGTTGAAGGCAACCGTCCCGATGGCTTGTCGATCGTAGGAGTGGCACGTGACCTGGCCGGCAAACTCGGCCGGCGCTTCGTTCTCCCCGAGATCGAGCTGGCCGAAACCGAACCGTCGGCCGAACAACGCTCCTCGGTCGAGATCGTCGACCCCGATCTCTGTCTCCGTTTCGGTGCCCGGGTGCTTGACGGCATCAACATGGGTCCGTCCCCCTCGTGGATGCAGCGCCGTCTCGAAGCGTGCGGTCAGCGCCCGATCAACGCCATCGTCGACATCTCGAATTACGTGATGCTCGAGGTCGGCCAGCCGAACCACACCTTCGATCTCGCCACCGTGCCAGACGGCGCGATCCGCGTCCGGATGGCTCGTGACGGCGAAACCCTCACCACTCTTGATGAAGCCGAACGCTCGCTAACCGCCGTCGATGGCCTCGTGTGCAACGGCGCGGATCGACCCATCAGCCTCGCTGGTGTCATGGGTGGTGGGGCGACCGAGATCAGCGACTCCACCACGAGTGTGCTGCTCGAAGCCGCGGTCTGGGACCGCATGACGATCGCAAAGACCAGCCGGCGCCTCGGGCTCCGTTCCGAGGCCTCGACCCGATTCGAGAGGGGCGTCGACCCGTTCGGGATCGAGCGCGCTCTCGATCGATTCTGCCAGTTGGCCATCGAGATCTGTGGAGCAACGGTTGCCGCTGGCCGCGTGGTCATCGATGGTTCCGTGCAGCCGCCGCTGACCGTCGACCTGCGTATCGCTCGGGTCAACAAGCTCCTCAACATCAATCTCGATGCCGGCGCGATCGCCGCCTACCTGAGTCCGATCGGCTTCTCGGTGCGAGGCACCTCCGAGGGTGAAGAGACGGTGCTCAGCGTGAAGGTTCCCACTTGGCGCCCGGACTGCACGTCCGAAATCGACCTCGTGGAAGAAATCGGCCGCCATCACGGCTATGAGAAGTCCGGTTCCCGAGTTCCGACTCCGGCCCAGACGGGCGAGTTGACACCGACCCAGCGGGGTCGCCGTCAGATCCGCCGGGTGTTCATGGCGGAGGGCTGCAACGAGGCCATGCCATTGCCGTTCCTTGCGCCGGGCGATCTCGAGCGAGCTGGCCTGGCTGAAGAAGCGATCTCTTTGGCGAACCCGTTGGTGGCCGAGGAGTCGATGCTGCGCACATCCTTGCTACCAGGGTTGCTGGGCTCGGTTGCGTACAACCAGTCTCGCCAGGTTTCGAACGTGCGGCTGTTCGAGCTCGGCACGGTGTACCTGCCGACCGACGACGAGCGGCCGGTCGAGGAAGAGTGGGTGGCTGCAATCGTTGCCGACGCTGACGCCGCGGTTGCTGTAGCCATGCTCCACCGCGTGGCGGCGGCCCTCAACCTTCCGGGCATGAAGATCGTCAACAAGGACCTGCCCGGTCTGCACCCGACGCGGTCTGCCGAGATCCAGTTCTGGGGCAAGCCGCTCGGCGAGGTTGGCGAGGTCGACCCTGGAGTGTTGGAGCGATTCGGCGTGAGTGGCCGCGCTGCGTGGCTGCAGCTGCGGGTGCCGCCGATGGTCAAGGCCATGGCAGCAGCGCCGAAGTTCAAGGCAGTGTCGAAGTATCCCGCCAGTGATCTTGACTTGGCGTTCCTGGTGCCTGACGGTGTGGCCGCGACCGACGTTGTCGGCACCATGCGCAAGGCCGGGGGACCGTTGCTCGAGTCGGTCGCGTTGTTCGATGTGTTCCGATCGGACAGTCTCGATTCCGGTGTCCGCTCGCTGGCCTATCGGCTGCGGTTGCGGTCGAGGGACGCCACGCTGACCGATGCTGAGGTGGGTGAGGCCCGCCTGAAGATCATCAGCGCTGTCCAGAAGCACCACAACGCCCCCCTCCGCTGACCCATTCTCCCCAAACCCGGGTTCGCCGCACGCAAACCCCGGGTTCCTCACCCTCAGTTTCGCGTTGCTCAGCCCCCGGTTTGGCGACGGAAACCGGTGTCGCGACCGGAATCTCTTTCAACGGCGACGGTCGAATCGAACCGGGGGCTGAGAACACTGAAACTGAGGGTCACAAACCCGGGGTTTGGCAAGGCAGAATGGGGGATGTCTGCTGATCTGACCGAAGCCGAGAGCAATGACGTCGATCTCACTGCCGCCGACGTGGCATGGGACCTCGAGCCGATCATCCCCGATGGCGAATCGATGGATTCCCTCCTCGATCAGGCCGACGCCATGGCCGACAAGATCACCGAACGACGGGGAACGATCGCCTCACTTGACGCCACCGGGCTGGCCGACGTCATGCACGAATTCGAAGACATCAGCAACCTGATGTCCAAGGCCGGCCACTACGCCATGCTCAAGTTCAGCGAGAACACCATCGATCCAGAGCGCGGTGCACAGATGATGGCGATGCAGGAACGGAGCACGGCCATCGGCACCAAAATGATCTTCTTCGATCTCGAGTGGGCTGTGATTCCGGACACCCAAGCCGACGAACTGATCAGCGCCAGAGAGCTCGAGTTCTGTCGCCACCACCTCCGCAACTTGCGGAAGAACCGCCCCCATCTGCTCACCGAGGCAGAGGAGACGATCATCGCGGAGAAGTCGGTCTCAGGCACCGCAGCTTGGGTGCGCCTGTTCGACGAGCTGACCTCCGCAATCGAGGTCGACCTTCCAGAAGAGCTCGGCGGGTCGGGGTTGCCTCTCGACCAAGCACTCGCCCTGTCCCAGAGTAACGATCGAGAAGTCCGCAAAACCGCCGCCGACGCGATCACCGCCGGCCTTGCTCCTGGGCTCCGCACCCGGGCGTTCGTGTACAACACGTTGCTCCTCGACAAGTCCGTCGACGACCGTCTCCGCGGCTTCGACACATGGGTGTCGAGCCGTAATTTGTCCAATGAAGCGTCAGACGAATCAGTCCAGGCTCTCGTCGACGCAGTTGTGAGTCGTTACGACATCCCGCAGCGTTGGT
>CAZYLX010000277.1:0-5160 GCA_964648595.1 uncultured Acidimicrobiaceae bacterium | reverse complement strand
TTTTTAGAAGAGGGCTGTTCTCCGAGTGGCGGGACGAGCCGAGCTTTGTTCTCAACCAGGAGCAGTACGCCGCAGCGAAGGTCCTCATCGCCGGCCCGAACTTCGGTGTCGGCAGCTCTCGTGAACACGCTGTCTGGGCCATCCAACAGTACGGATTCCAGGCAGTGATCAGCCCCCGTTTCGGCGACATCTTCCGCAACAACTCGACCAAGAACGGCCTCATCCCCGTGGTGGTCAGTGACGAGGTCGGACGCAGGCTCATCGAAGCCGTCGAGGCCGACCCCGAGCTCGAGTTCGTGATCGACGTCGACCGTCGCACGCTCGAAGTGCCCGGAATCGATCTGAACGAATCCTTCCCGCTCGACGACGCCACCCGTGAACGATTCCTGCAAGGACTCGACGACATCGCTCTCTCCCTGCGCCACGTTGACGCCATCGGTGAGTTCGAGGCACAGCGTCCGGCATGGCTCTGAACAGAACCGTGCGCTACAGCCGGGAGTGACAAAGCCGCGTGTGACAAAGCCGCGTGTGACAAAATCGTGACATCGACGCGTTCAGGAACCAGCAGTGCCGATGCGACGTCTGAGGGACCATGACTGCCATGAACTTCGGACATCTTCGATCACGATTCCTGCCCGGTGCGCTCGCGCTGAGCCTTCTGGCCGGCGCCTGTGTCTCCGACGGCGGCGAGTCAACGAGCCGGACCCCGAGCACCGACCTGTCCTCCGGCGACTTGGTGTTGACTTCTGCCCGTCTGCAGACCGCTGATTCCTGTGATGCACTGCTCGATCACCTGATCGAAGAAGGCGTCGAACGAGTGGGCCCGTATGGCTTCGGCGGCGGCGGATACGGGCCCGTTGTCATGGAGGCCATGGGCGAGGACATGGCCATGGAGGAGAGCAGCGACGCCGCGGCACCGGCAACAACGGTCGCCGCCGACGGCGAGGGCGGGTTCTCGGGAACGAACAATCAAGAACTGAACGTCGAAGAAGCCGATCGGGTGAAGACCGACGGCGACCGGCTCGTCATCATGCGGGGCAACGCCATCGAGGTCTTCGACGTCACCGGGACCACGCCGGAGCTCGAACGAACGATCCGCCTCGGTGATGAGGTATGGGGCAGCGAGATGTTCCTCGTCGGCGACCACGTCCTCCTGCTCTCGCAGAGCTGGACGGCAGAACCCTTCTTTGCAGATGCGATCGACATCGCACGCGGCGAGGGCTCGAACACCTCGATCATCACTGATGTCAATCTCAACAACGGCCGAGTCGGGGCAACGATCGAAGTCGAGGGCGTCTACCTCTCGGCCCGTGAAGTCGACGGCTCGATTCGCATCGTGACCACATCCGGCCTGGGCAACTTCAACTTCCTCTTTCCCTCGAACCAGGGTGCAGAGGAAGCCGCGATCGAAGCCAACAAGCGACTGGTCCAGCAATCGACGATCGAACAATGGATCCCGACCTACCGCCAGGTCGTCGACGGCGAAACGGTTGCCCAAGGACAGGTCTTCGACTGCACCGACATGTACATCCCGAGCGAGTTCTCCGGGTTCGGGGCACTGAGTGTGTTGACCGTCAACATCGACGACGGCCTGACGATCAACGATTCGCTCGGCGTGTTGAGCGATGGCCAGACCGTCTATGCCTCCACGGATCGCCTCACGGTCGCCAGTAGCCGCTACCCGGAATGGAACTGGGAGACCGGCGAACTCATCGAAGAAGACGAAGAGTTCACGACCTCGCTCCACACCTTCGACATCAGCGAAGTCGGCCGCACCGAATACGTTGCGTCCGGCTCGGTCCGCGGCAGCTTGCTCAGCCAGTACAGCCTGAGCGAACACGAGGGCCATCTGCGAGTGGCGACCACCGAAGGTTCGCTGTGGTCTCGGAACCAGGACAGCCAGAGCATGGTCACCGTGCTCGAGGAGCGTGACGGTGATCTGGTCGAGATCGGCATGGTCGACGGGCTGGGCGAAGGCGAACAGATCTTCGCCGTCCGTTTCATGGGAGACGTGGCCTACGTGGTCACGTTCCGACAAGTCGATCCGCTCTACACCGTCGATCTCTCGGAGCCGGCAAGCCCGGTCGTTCTCGGCGAGCTGAAGATCCCTGGCTTCTCGACCTACCTCCACCCCGTGGGAGACGGGCTCCTCCTCGGTATCGGGCAGGACGCGACCGATGAAGGCTTCACCACCGGCTCACAAGCGTCGCTGTTCGACGTCAACGATCTCACGAATCCTCAACGAGTCGATCAGATCGGCTTCGGTGAAAACAGCCATTCGGCCGTCGATTGGGACCCCAAGGCGTTCCTCTTCTGGGCCGAGCGAAATCTCGCTGTCATCCCCGTCTCGGCGTGGAACTACAACGAAGAGACCGGTGAAGAGGGCAACTCGAGCACGGCCGTCCTGGTGCAGATCAATGACGACGGCTCGCTGACCGAGCTCGGCCGGATCGGCCATCCGGTCACCAGCGATTGCGAGGGCTATTACGACGAGCCATTCGAGGGTGAGGCTCCGCCGGCCATCGATGACGGTGTCGACGCTGATGCCGAGGCGTCGTTCGCAGAAGCCGACGCAGTGGCTCCCGAGTCGGAGCCGATCTACGAGGACTACTGCTGGAGCTTCCAGCCAGACATCCAACGCTCGATCATCATCGGCGACGCCATCTACACGGTGTCCGACGGCGGCCTCCAGGTGAACGATCTCGACTCCCTCGAGTCGATCTCCTGGACGGCATTCGACCAACGATGAGCTCGACCGATGCCGGCGACGGTGGCCAGAATCGTCGATCACCCTCGCCGGTGGCGATCGTTGCCGGCCTTGTGATTGGCTTCGTGATCGCCCTCATCCGCCCACGTTCGTGGAAGTGAGTCATCCGGCCCTATCGATGAGTCGATTCACCGGGGCTCGTTGACCACCTCCCAGAGCGCTGGCACGCTCGTGAGATCATGGACCGCCGTCTCGCCGCCTTCTTCGCCTCGGTCGCCGTCCTCGTTGGGACAGCTGGGTATGCATTGGCTCAGAGCAGGTCGGACTCCGAGACGTTGGTCAGCGCCAGCCCCGTGACCCTCCTCCCGCCACAGGAGGCGGCAACGACGACGTCGACGCCCGCCGTGCAAGGGACCGTTCGCTCGACGCTTCCCCCGACCCCATCGAGTGAGGTCTTTGCGTATGCCGCGGGCGGCGGATGTACCCCGGGAAGTAAGAACCTGCCCGATGGGGAGTTCTACGGCAGCGTCGTGATCAACGATGATCGCTCGATGGCGTTCAACTTGAAGTGTCTGTTCCGAGCAGAAGACCTCCCCGAGAACTTCCAGGAGCTGTTCGACGTTCGCTTCCCCGGTGAGACCTTCCCCGCGACGGGGTTCGACCTCATTGATCCAGCCACGAACGAACGTCGGATCCGCTTCACCCGCCTGAGCCAGTTCACCATCGACGGCAGCCTGTACATCGGCGACGAGGCCTCCGTCTGGTTTGCATCGCAAGGCGAGACACCGTTCGAGGCAACCATCCTCCTCGAGGAAGGCCTCGCAACAACGATCACCGAAATCATTCAGCCCTGACGGCTGGCCACCTTTTCGGCACGGGTCGGAAGGGCCGATCGCGTTTCCGACACAGGTGACGGCTCAGCGAAGGCTGACGCGATCGGCTGACAAGATGCCGTCGATCGAAGCAAGCTCGGCAAAAAGCTCATCGGAGACGACTTGTTGACTGGAGATCACCATCAGGGCCGATGCTTCGGAGCGATGACGGCCAACGGCCATGTTGTCGATGTTGATCTCGGCGTCGCCGAGCAAGCGACCAACGTGGCCGACCATGCCCGGACGATCGTCATTGCGGAGGAACAGCATGTTGTCGCTCGGTGCTACATCCAGTTCGTGCTCGTCGACCCGAACGATCCGAGGCTCGTTGCGGGGGCCCATCAGCGTCGCAGCCAGCCGTCTTCCGCCCCCGCTGATCGCGAGCTGGTTGACGTAGTCCTGCGGGCTCGGCGACGACACGGCACGGATCTCGACCCCGCGTTCTGAGGCGATGCTCATCGCATTGACGAAGGAGACAGGCTCGTCGCTGCCGACAGACAGCAAGCCCTTTGCTGCCGCGAGTGTTGCGAGACGGCTGTCGTAGCCGCCGATCTCGCCCTCGAACGCCACTTCGATCTCGGCCGGCAGCGTGCCGGTCAACGACGCGAAGGTGGCACCGAGTTCCTCGGCGAGCGGGAGGTACGGCTGCATGATTTCACTGATCTCGGCGGCATCGACGTTCACCGCGAAGGGAACGAAGTCGCCGGCCAGCGCCAGATTGACCTGTTCGGCGATGGTGACGCCCGCCTTGAGTTGGGCCTCGTGTGTCGACGCTCCGAGGTGGGGGGCGACCACGACATTCGAGTGGTTGAACAAGGCCGACTCGGTCTTCGGTTCGGAGTCGAACACGTCGAGAGCAGCTCCGCCGCACACGCCGCTCTCGAGAGCGTCGTTCAATGCATCCTCGTCGACAACGCCACCCCGAGCGACGTTGACCACTCGTACGCCCGGCTTCGCCTTGGCGAAGAAGTCGGCACCGATGAGGCCAAGGGTCTCGGGTGTCTTGACCACGTGAACGGTGACGATGTCAGATCGTTCGGCCAGTTCGTCGAACGAGACAGGCTCTACGCCGAGTTGTCTGGCCCGTTCCGGTGAAACGTACGGGTCGTAGCCAAGGAGTTGAAGACCAAAGGCTGCGGCTCGCTGGGCAACGAGGGCCCCGACGCGGCCGAGGCCAACGATGCCAAGGGTCTTCCCGTGGATCTCGGTACCAGTCCACTTGGAACGCTCCCAGCGGCCAGCCTTGAGCGCAGCATCGGCCTGCGCGGTGTTGCGGGCCTGGGCCAGCATGAGCGTCATGGTCTGTTCGGCTGTGGAGATGATGTTCGATTGCGGCGCGTTCACCACCATCACCCCACGCTTGGTCGCCGCTTCAACGGCCACGTTGTCGAGACCGATGCCAGCCCGACCGACGACGACGAGATCGGCTCCGGCCATGAGCAGCTCCTCGGTCACCGTGGTCGCCGAACGAATGATGAGGGCAGCCGCGCCGGGCAGCAGCTCAGCAAGCTCCTCAGGCGTTCGACCCAATTGCACATCCACGTCGTGCCCGGCGTCCCGTAGGGCGTCGAGGCCGGTCTC
>CAZYLX010000276.1:0-5200 GCA_964648595.1 uncultured Acidimicrobiaceae bacterium | reverse complement strand
TGAGTAGGGCGTGTCATGAGCGACTTCTCAGCACTCAGCACAGCCATCTCCGGGTTGAACGCACATCGGCAACGCATCGATGTCATCAGCCAGAACATCGCGAACGCCGAGACGCCCGGCTATCACCGTCAGGTGACCGAGCTCCGCGCGACCCAGTCCGGTCGTCCCGGGTTGTTCTCCGGGGCTCCGGGAAACCACGGCGGGGTCGAGACGTCGATCTCACGCCGCTGGGACCAGATTCTCGACACGAATGCAAAGAACGAGCACGGCCGAGCGTCGAGCCTCGAGGTCCAAGCCGCGGCCTTGAGCGCGCTCGAAGAGAACATCGGCTCCTTCTCGAGTGGCGGTCTCGCCGGACGGTTGCAGGAGATGTTCAACAGCTTCGATGACCTGGCCAACAATCCCAAAGATCTCGCTGTTCGCAACGTTGTTCTCGGCAACGCCGAAGCCGTTGCTTCGGCACTCAACATCGAAGGAAGAACGATCGACACGGCCCACCAAGACGCTACAGAGCGTGCCTCGTCGTTCGTCGACCAGCTCAACAACCTGGCATCGGGCATCGCCGAACTCGACCAGAATATCGTCGCCGGCGTAGCCACTGGTGATGACCCGAACGGGCTCATCGATCAGCGCGATCGCCTCGCAACTGAACTCGCCGGCTTGACCGACGTCAACATCGGTTACGAATCCGACGGTCAGATCCGCCTCAGTCTGAACGGTCACAATCTCGTGTCCGATGGGCAGTGGCGGCCGGTGCGGCTCGCTTCGAACCCGGACCCTGCGCTCGCACCCTTCGGTTATGAGCGACTCTCGATCGAGTCGGAAAGTGGTCGGCAGCTCGACCTTCGCAGCGGAGCAATCCATGGCGCGCTCAGTACGGCAAATGACTTGATCCCGGAGCAACGAGCAGCGCTCGATGCTGTCGCTGTGTCGATTGCGTCCTCGGTGAATGCACTGCATTCGACGGGAACAAGTCTCGACGCCACCACTGGCAACAACCTGTTCGACCCTGCCGGCACGACCGCTCTCTCGTTCGCGGTGTCGGCTGATGTCACCGGCCAACCACTTCGCTTGGCTGCTTCCGACGGATCTGGGCCGCTGGACAACTCGGTAGCCCGCAGCCTTGCATCGCTCGGCACCGACCCGACGGGACCGGCAGCCCAGCATGCAGAGCTCCTCACTGGTCTGGGCAATCGGGTCCGCCTGTTGGACAACAGTGCGAACACCGCTGCCCTTGCATCGGGCCGCGCAGACGCGGCGCTCCAATCAGAGGTGGGGGTCAGCCTCGACGAGGAGCTCGCCGACCTGGTGTCGGCGCAGCGCGCTTACGAGGCATCCGCCCGAATGATCTCGGCGATCGACGCGATGCTCGACACATTGATCAACCGCACCGGCCTCGTCGGTCGCTGACCGGCCCCTGAGCGAAGGAAGCTGAAGAAGGAACCATGGAACGCATCACCACCCTGGGCAACACCAACGCCATGCGCGACGTCATTCTGGGAACCCAGCAACGTCTGGCAGAGACGCAAGAACAGATCGCGACCGGTGTGCGATTCACTCGATCGTCGGACACGCCGAGTGATGCTGCTGCGTTTCTTCGGAATCAGCGCTCGCTTGATCGACTGTCGCAACTCGAGCGCAACTCGAGCAATGCCAGGTTGTGGCTGGACACCACTGACACCGCATTGCGGGGAGCCGTTGACTCGATCACGCGAGCCCGCACGCTCGGCGTGCAAGGAGCGAACGACACGAATTCACCAGAGGCACGCGGAGCCATCGCTGCCAACCTTCGCTCGATTGCCGATGAGATGATCTCCCTCGCGAACACCGAGGTCAACGGACGCCCGATCTTCGCCGGCAACGCTGACACCGTTGTCGCCTATGACGCATCAGGCAACTATCAAGGCGACAACGGTCAGGTCATGCGGGCGGTGACACAGGCAGACTCGTTCTCGGTTGCCGCGTCCGGCCCGGCGGCGTTCGGCGTACCGAACGGTGCAGACCCTTACAACGGCACAACGTTCCAGGCGATCAACGAACTGGCCGATGCTGTCGAAGCCGGCGATGTAGCCCGAGTACGAGCGGGGATCGAATCGCTCGACACCGCAACATCTCGGATCCAGGCGGAGACTGGGCGCGTCGGCGGCCTGGCTGCACGACTCGACGAAATTGATGCGAGAAACCAGGACAGCCAGATCGCGACTCAGTCGCAGATCAGCGATGTCCGTGACGTCGACATGGCGGAAGCCATCCTTCGGTTGAAGGCAGCAGAGACGAGCTATGAAGCGACGCTCTCCGCCGCCGGCCGCAGCCTGAGCCGATCTCTGCTCGACTTCCTCCGCTGACGCTACGGCTCTGCTCGATTCCCGCTGCTCGCCGTCCTCACGATCCTCTGCTCGGAGCCGAGACTCGAACCCAGCGCCCACTGCGCCGACCGTCGTGACGTGTGGGAGCCGCTGCCCGAGGAGGAGCGATGATCATCGTCAGTCGACTCAATGGAGAACGGTTCGGGATCAACGCCGAGCACATTGAGCGCGTCGAGGAAACGCCTGACACGGTGCTGACCCTCATCGAGGGCCGCAAGTACATCGTGCGTGAATCTCTTGAGGATGTCATCGAGCGAGTGGTGGCCTACCGGGCCCGCGTGTTGAGGATCTCCTACATTCCGGCCGAGGCATCGGACACGCCGCTTCGCCTCGTCGACGATCCGTACTCCGACACCGACGACACCCGAGACCGGAGCAACTGATGGATCCGGCAACAGTCATCGGGCTGCTCCTGGCCGTCGGCGCCGTGTTCGGTGCTCTGTTCATGGGCGGCATCAATCCCATCGGCATCTTCCTCGCCGACATCCCCTCGATCATCCTCGTCTTCGGCGGAACGATGGGTGTCACCGTCGCCAGCGGCACCATGTCGGCGGCCATCAACGCCATCAAGGTCTTCATCAAGGCGCTCACCGGGGGAGCGGTCGATGACCCCAGCGAGAACGTGAAACTGCTCGTCGGCTTCGCAGACGTCGCCCGTAAGGAAGGACTGCTCGCCCTCGAACCGAAGCTCGAGAGCATCGAGGACCCCTTCTTCAAGAAGGGCATGGAGATGGCGGTTGACGGCACCGATCCCGAAGATCTCCGCGACCAACTGACCATCGATCTCGACAAGACCAAAGAACGTCATAAGGCCGGCGCCAACTTCTTCGTCACCGCTGCCGGCTTCGCCCCCGGTATGGGGATGATCGGCACGGTTGTCGGTCTCGTCCAGATGCTTGGCAACCTCGATGATCCCTCGTCGCTGGGTCCGTCGATGGCGGTTGCCTTCTTGACGACCCTCTGGGGTGCGTTCCTGTCCAACTTCTTCTTCACGCCGATCGCCAACAGGCTGAAGAAGATGTCGGCCGATGAGATGGCGGCCAAGGAAATCGTGCTGGAAGGCATCCTCGCCGTTCAGGCGGGAAGCAACCCGCGTGCCATCGCCGGAATGCTCGGTGCGTTCCTGCCGCCTTCTGCACGCGAGGACATCAGCGAAGAGAAGAAGAGTGCCTAGGAAGCCCAAGGTCATCGAGGAGGATGAGGGCCCAGACAAGTCTTGGCTCGAATCCTGGGCTGATGCCATGACGCTGTTGATGGCGTTCTTCATCATGCTCTTCGCCTTCGCCCTTGTCGACGAGACCAAGTTCTACGACTTCAAGGTCGGGATGGTCACCGCGCTCGGTGTTTCTGATCCGATCGCCGAGCAGGGCGACAGCATCCTCGATTCAGGTAACGGCATCGCGCTCGAGGTTGGCCTCTCGACGGTGCCGAGTGAAGAGATACGAAATCAGATCACCCAAGCAGAAGAAGAACTGGAATCGCTGGGGGAGATCACGACGGACAACATCGAAGATGTCCGCGATCTCCTGGCTGCGAAGTTCGTGGAGAACGGTGCCGCTGAATTCGTCTCCGTTGATGTTGACGAGCGGGGCGTTGTCGTCCGATACGACGGCCGCGTGCTCTTCCGCAGCGGCGCAGCTGCGCTCGGTGTCGACAGCGACAGCATCCTCGCTTCGACGGCCGATGTCCTCCAGCTTGTCGACAACCCCGTAGATATCGAGGGTCACACCGACGACATCCCGACCGGCGCCCGATGGATCACCAACTGGGAACTCTCTGCCGCCCGTGCCTCGTCGGTTGTCCGATGGATGATCGACTTCGGGGATGTGGCCCCTCGTCGCTTGGCTGCGGTTGGGATGGGTGATACCCGACCCGTCGTTCCCAACGACAGCGATGAGAACCGCACGGCAAACCGCCGGGTCGAAGTGGTGATCCGGGTTGCCGGGCTCCTCGAGAGTGAGGTCGACGTGATCGACCCCATCGGTGATCCCATCGAGGCCCCAATCTTCGACGCCGACGCCGACGCCGACGCCGACGCCGACGCCGACGCCGCCCGCGGTCTCGGACCACCGAGCATCGTCGATCCCATCAATGTCGTCCCTGACGTGCTGAACGGCCTCGAGGCCGAGACGAACGCCAGCCCAGTGAACAGAAACAATCAGGAGTAGGACCGTGGCCAAAAAAGACAAGAAGGGCAAGAGCGATGACGCCGAGGAGGAAGAAGCCTCTGGTGGCGGCAAGAAGAAGATCATCATGATCGTCGGGGGGCTGCTCGCCCTCGGCGCTGTCTACAACTTCGTGTTGAAGTCGGCGCCGGTCGAGGACCCATTGGCCATGGTCGAACCCGAGCCGATCGAGGGCGAGATCTTCGAGCTCCCCGAGATGGTCATCAATCTGCAGAGCGACGAGGTCAGCTACGTGCGCGTCGGGCTCGCACTGGTTCTGGAAGAGGGAACGCTCGCTGCCGACTTCGAGGCCGAGTCGGCCATTGCCAAGGACGTGATTCTGGAGGATCTCTCCAGCCGAACTGCTGAGGAACTTCGAACGAGCCAGGGAAAGCAGGAGGTGAAGGCTGACCTCTCGATGGCGATCCGCGAGGCGTACGACGACGAGAAGGTCATTCGGGTGCTCTTCACGGCGCTCGTCATGCAGTAGTCGGGCGGTCGGCGAGCCGAGAAAGATTCTCGACTTTTGCTTTTGTCAGACGGAAACCTGCCGATGTTCAGAGGGTCGACCCTTCGTCGACAACCTCAGGGACACGGAATGTCAACGAGGTAAGCAAGCAAGTTCACGTCTCATTGGAAGGAACCACAAGAGACCATGCGTATCAACAA
>CAZYLX010000275.1:0-5218 GCA_964648595.1 uncultured Acidimicrobiaceae bacterium | reverse complement strand
GTAGCTACCTACCACCTCGATCGCGTTGTGCTTGTCGCCGGTCATCTGCTGTTTGTATGTGCCGAAGTAGTGGACGATTCGATTGACCACGGCCTCGGGTAGGTGCTTGATGTCCTTGGCGTAGTCGAAGACGGTGTCGCTGGTGAGCACCGCGATGATCTTGTCGTCTGCCTCGCCGTCATCGAGCAGAGCGATACCTCCCACCACGCGGGAGGGAGCGATGATCTCGGCTCGGTCGATGCGTTGCTGGGAGAGGACGCAAATGTCGAGGGGATCGCCGTCGCCCTCTGTGGCGTTCGGCGTGAGCGACGCCACCTCGTCGCCGCAATAGGTCTGAGGCACGAAGCCGTAGAGCGTTGGGGGTAGTGCGCTGCTTCCCTGCGGGCGGTCGACGCGGAGATACCCACTCAGCTTGTCGATCTCGTACTTCACGGCATCAAACGGGGTGATCTCGATGTAGGCATCGACGAAGTCAGGCGTCTCTGAGCCGGCACTGAGGCCGTGCCATGGATGCGGTCGGAATCGGTCGAAGGACGAGCTCATCTGCCCATCGTAGAGCCCAGGCTTCTACGGTTGGATTCCATGCACCTCACCTCCGCCGATCAGGCCATGCTCGAGGGCGAGCGGGGCGCGGCGATGGCCATGGCCATGCGGGTGATCGTGCGCCTCGGGACGGCGATGGGAGCAGAAGATCTGCTCGACATCACCAACGCCCACATCGACTCGTGTCTCCATCACGGCCAGGCCGGTCTTGACTTCGCTGAGGCACTCGTTGCCGGCGGCGGACGGGTCGGTGTGCCGACCACCTTGAATGTGTCTTCCCTTGATCTGCTCCACCCCGAGCTGTTCCGAGGCGATCCCGATTTCGGGGCGGACGCTCGCACGCTGATGCAGTGCTACGAGGATCTCGGTTGCACCCCGACCTGGACCTGTGCCCCGTACCAGCGGGTCGAGCGCCCGGCGTTTGGCGAACACATAGCGTGGGCCGAGTCGAACGCCATCGTGTTCGCAAACTCGGTTCTCGGTGCCCGCACGGCCCGCTACGGTGATTTTGTCGATATCTGTGCTGCCTTGACGGGGCGGGCCCCGGCCAGCAGCTTCCATCTCGACGAACACCGACGAGGAGGTTGCGTGTTTGACCTGACCAGTGTTGGTGGTCGGGTTGCCGATGGCGCCGGTCCGGCACTGCTCGGGCACGTCATCGGCCGCCGGACCGGCTCGGCGGTTCCCGTCATCGTCGGATGCCCGCCGCTGAGCGAAGATCAACTCAAGACGCTTGGTTCGGCCGCCGCCTCGTCAGGATCCGTCGCCATGCTCCATGTGGTTGGTTCAACGCCTGAGGCACCGTCGCTCGAAGCAGCGCTCGGCGGGGTCCGTCCCGATGACATTCCGATCCTGCGGCTCGCGTCCTCGGACCTCGCTGAGGCCTGGAATGAGCTGTCGACCACTGATGCCACTGATCTCGGGGCCGTCAGCCTGGGCACACCCCACTACTCCATCAACGAGTTCGCGATCTTGGTCGAGTTGGTTCGAGGTGCGTCATTTCGCGTGCCGTTCTATGTTTCGACTGGTCGAGAAATCGTCACCGAACTCGAATTGCGGGGATGGCTGTCGGTTCTCGACGCGGCAGGCGTGCAGCTGGTCACCGATACCTGCACCTACATCACGCCGGTGATGGCGCCCTTCGACGGCCCGGCCATGACCGACTCTCCGAAATGGGCGTACTACGCGCCGGGCAACCTCGGTGTCGAGGTGGTCTTCGGCACGGTTGGTGATTGTGTTCGGTCGGCAGTCGAGGGTCGGGTCGTCCGTACCGGGGGCGACTGGTGAGTACGAACCGAGTCATCCAGGTCGACGGTGTGCTCCTCGAGCCTGTGGCCCTGACGTTCCTTGTCGACGGTGAAGCTGAAGGATCGACCTTGGCACTCGACGAGCCGCTGAGCTTCTGGGGCGGATTCGACGCCGAGAGTGGAGTGATCATCGATCAGCGCCATCCCCAGGCCGGAGCGGTGCTCACTGGGAAGATGTTGGTCATGACGAGCGGTCGCGGCTCGAGTTCGGCGAGTTCGGTCATCGCTGAAGCGGTCAGGCTCGGCACAGCGCCGGCCGCCATCGTGATGGAAGAGGCCGACGAGATCGTCGCCCTCGGTGCCATCGTCGCCGACGAGCTGTACGGGCTTCGGATGCCTGTTGCTGTTGTTGACGGCGTCACCTATGAGTTGGCGAGAACCTCGTCCACGATCCGGATGAGTGCATCCACCGCCACTAGATTCGGTTGACGGTCGACGGGGAGCCTGATGCCAGCATTCATGGAACGTTTGAAATCGATGGCCCCGATTGCGTCGCGCTACGCCGGGTCGACCCACCGCTCTCCGGCTGATGCATTGGTCTCCGATCTTGTTTCTGTCTTGTCCAAGGATCGGGTTCGCTATGACGGGGCCGAGCGTGCGTTGCTGAGCCACGATGCCTCGGTTTTCGACGGCGGTGTCGCCGGGCCCGTCGTTTTCCCCCAAACAGCGGAGGAGGTCCAGGCTGTCATGGGGGTGGCCACTCGCCACGACCGGGCGATTGTTCCCCGCGGAGCAGGCACCGGCCTGGCCGGCGGAGCAATCCCACTCGGTGCGCCGGTCGTGATCGCTCTGACGAAGATGAACAGGATCCTCGAGGTCGATCTCTCGAATCGGATCGCCTGGGTTGAACCCGGGGTCATCAACCTCGACCTCACGAAGCACCTGCTCCCGATGGGTTTCCATTTCGCCCCGGATCCTTCGAGCCAACAGGTCTGCACGATCGGCGGCAACGTCGCGAACAACTCCGGCGGGCCTCATTGCTTGGCCTACGGCGTCACCGACGCCCACGTCGTTGCCGTTGAGATCGTTCTGGTCACCGGCGAGCGAACGATGCTCGGCGGTCTGGGTCCTGATGACCATGGACTCGACCTGCGGGGTGCCTTTGTTGGCAGCGAGGGAACACTCGGGATCGCGACCAAGGTCGCGGTCAAGCTCACGAAGAACCCACCAGCTGTGCGGACGCTTCTGCTCTCGTTCGAATCGGTGACGGCGGCCGCGAACACCGTCAGCAGCGTCATCGCCGGTGGCATCGTGCCTGCCGCGATGGAAGTCATGGATCACAAGATCACGGTGGCGGTCGAGAACTTCGTTCACGCTGGGTACCCGCTCGACGCTGCAGCCGTGCTGTTGGCCGAGGTCGAGGGGTTGGAAGACGGGGCCGACATCGACGCCGACCGGATTGCCGAGATCGGCCGAGCCAACGGAGCAACCGATGTGCGCCTTGCCGGGAGCGAGGAGGAACGAGTCCTGCTGTGGAAAGGTCGGAAGACGGCCTTCGGCGCCATCGCCCAGATCAAGCCCGACTACTACCTGCACGACACCGTTGTCCCCCGTGCTGCGTTGGCCGAGGTGCTCGAGAAGATCTACGCGATCGCCGACGAGCACGACTTGATCGTGATGAACGTGTTCCATGCCGGCGACGGAAACCTGCATCCGCTCATCCTCTTTGATCGCCGTATCGAGGGAGAGTTGGAGCGAGTCCACGCCGCGGGCGAGAAGATCCTGACCGCATCACTCGATGCCGGTGGGGTGTTGTCCGGCGAGCACGGCATCGGGATCGAGAAGCAGAAGTTCATGGATCGCCTGTTCAGCCCGGAGGATCTCGACCATCAGGATCGCTTGCGCAAAGCGTTCGACCCGACGTGTCGGACCAATCCCGGGAAAGTGCTGCCGATGGGCCATTCGTGCGCCGACATCCAAGCGCTGCGGTCCGTGCCGCGAGATGTGTGGGGCTGATGACCGCCAAGCCAGCTCTTCACATTACCGATCCCGTCTTGCACGAGTTCGCCGATCTCGTCGGCGCCGAGGGGCCGATCGCGGTTCGGGGTGGTGGCACACGATGGGATGTCGGAGGCACGGTGCGTCCCGAGACTCGGGTCATTTCGGCGCCGTCTGGCATCGTTGACTACCGCCCCGCCGAGATGACGATCCAGGTACGGGCTGGCACCCTGGTTGCCGACCTGGAGGCTGCGCTCGACGAAATGGGCCAACGCTGCGCGCTCCCGCGACGCGGGGGCACGGTTGGCGGAGCGGTCGCCGTTGGAGAAGACCACACCGAAGTCCTTGGCCGTGGCTTGGTTCGTGACAGTGTCCTTCAAGTTCGGTACGTGTCAGCTGAAGGCAACCTCGTGACCGGTGGAGGTCCCGTGGTGAAGAACGTGAGTGGTTTCAACATTCCGAAGCTGATGACCGGGTCGTTGGGGACCCTGGGATTGATCGCGGAACTGGTGCTTCGAACCAATCCCGTTCCCGCAGTCTCCCGCTGGGTCCAATCCGAGGATGCTGATCCGTTTGCGGTGGCTGACGTGATGCTCCGACCCTCGGCGGTCTTGATCGATGGGGCCGTGTCCTGGGTGCTCGTCGAGGGCCACGGTGCCGATGTCGAGGCAGAACTCGCACGGCTGTCCTGCCTCGGGACATTCCACGATGCGGAAGGACCGCCGGCGCTTCCCCATCATCGATGGTCGATGGCTCCGAACGAATTGCGCACCATCGATCCCGAGCACACCGGTCGATTCGTCGCATCGATTGGCGTTGGCCGAGTGTGGGCCGAGCGCACGCCTCCGCTGCCAACCACCGATCCTGTCGTGGATCTGATATCGATCCGCATGAAGCAGAACTTTGACCCCGACGGTCGTTTCAACCCTGGCCGGAGGCCCTGATGGATCTCGGGATCGACGCCGATGAGTTGAATGCCTGCGTGCAATGCGGGCTCTGCCTTCCGCATTGTCCGACATACCGAGTCAGCGGCGATGAGACCATGTCGCCCCGAGGTCGGATCCAGCTGATGCGCGAGGTCCAGGATCATGACGCGCCGATCACGAGCGAGGTGCTGACGTCGCTCGAGACGTGCGTGCAGTGTCGAGGTTGTGAAACCTCGTGCCCCAGCGGGGTCAACTACGGCCACCTCATGGAGGCGACACGCGAGACGCTGGCCGATCAGCGTCTGATCACGCCACGCTGGCAACGAGCTGGTCTCAAGCCGTTGAGCCAGCCGAAAATGCTCTCGGTCGGCTCCGCGGCCCTGGCGGTCGCCAACCGATTGGGCATGGTTCCAAAGCGGCTCGGTCTGCCGGCCAACATCCCGATGCGCCAGGAGCCGCTCGTCGCCTCCGGCGACGACGTCTACCTCTTCACTGGGTGCGTGA
>CAZYLX010000274.1:0-5223 GCA_964648595.1 uncultured Acidimicrobiaceae bacterium | reverse complement strand
CTATCACGACAGCTGCTACCTCGGTCGTCACAACGATGTCTACCTTGCTCCCCGCAACGTGATCGGCTCGCTCAAGGGCATCCAGATCGTCGAAGCCGGGCGGAACGGAACAAAGGGCATGTGTTGCGGCGCAGGCGGCGCCCGCATGTGGATGGAAGAAACCATCGGCACGAAGGTGAACGACGAGCGTTCGCTCGAGTTGATCGAGACCGGCGCGACACGCGTCGCCACCGCATGCCCGTTCTGCTACGTGATGATGGACGATGGCGTGAAAGGCCACGGTAAAGAGGAGTCCGACGTCAAGGTCGCTGACATCGCCATGCACGTGCTCGAAGCAATCGAGAACGGCGAGGCGCAGCACGATGCCGGCGAGGACACCCGCAAAGCTGCCATGGAGAGCGGCGAGCGGATGCGCACCATCTCGGGCGACTAGCTCACGCCGGCGCGAAACGCCCAGCCACTAGGCTGACGCCGCGGCATCCGCGGTGCCGGCGCGGGATCGGTACACGAGGATCCCGGCGAGGGCGAAGAGGCTGGCCGACGCAGTGAAGGCGAGCGGGACACCGGCCGCTTCTGCCAGGGATCCAAGGGCAATGCCGCCCCCGATCTCGCCGATCGACTCGGCCTGGCCGAGGAAGCTCTGGACCGTGGCCCGAACATCGCTGGTTGCCCTTTGGTTCACCCACGTCGTGGCGACAACAGGGATGACAGACCATGCGACCCCCCGGGTCAGGAAGGTGCCGGCGAGGCCAGTGAAGATCTCCGGCGCGGCGGCCATGACTGCCGTGCCGACCACGGCGAGCGAGACAGCACCGATGTAGAGCCGGCGGGGAGCGCCTTCGGCTTCGATACGGCTCTCGACCCAACGAAGCGCGAGCACACCGGCGAGTGAGCCGACGATCGTCAACGCTGTGATCCAGGCGATCGCGTCCAGGTCCGAAGGCAGGCCGAGATCGACGAGATGGCGAGCGAAGAGGCGGTCAACCGCCTCGGCACCGCTGTTGAAGAGCATCGTCGCCGCGAGGACGAGCAGGATCTGATGGTCTCGACGTGCGAGAGAGATTCCGGAGCGGAGAATCTTCATCGACGTAGCGAAATGATCGCTCTCCGATCGTTGGAATCCGTTCTCCGGAAACCGAATGGCGACGTACAGGGCGACCAGCACGAAGGTGGCACCAGCGGCAACGATTGCCACGTCGACGCCGAACGCCCACCCCATGAGGCCGAACACGGACATACCGACCACACCGCCATACAGACGCCACTTCGCAGCGGTTGCGACCAAACGGTCGACCTCGTTGGCTCGGCCGGCATGTGCCAGCTCATCGGTGACCCAGGCAACGTCGGCTCCGCTGGTGAAGGTCCAACCGAGCCCCCAGAGAACCTGGCTGATCAGCAAGGGAACGAACGCGACGGTCAGGCCGGACAAGATGATGCCGATCGCCATGATGATCTGGGAGATCACGAGCGACCACTTGCGGCTGAAGGTATCGGCAACCACACCGGTGGGAACTTCGCCGAGCAAGACGCTCACTTCGAGGGCCGTGCCGAGCAGCACGAGTTGGAGAGGGCTGAGGTCGGCGTCAACAACCCACCACACCGTGACGACAACGAAATAGCCTCGCATGACGGCGCTCCATGCAGCGGCCCAGCGAAGATAGAGCGCGGCAGGATCCGCAGCAGTGACCGGTGATGTGGGCTCCAAGTCGGCGAGCCTACGCGTCAGCTGTTCGCCCAGGGCTGGAAAATGGCGTGCGGTTCGTTCACGCTCCAGCTGTCAGGCTCGAGGGCGCGGGACAACACCTCGGGTGTGAACGGCCTTGACTCGAGCAACCGGCCGAGGTGGGTCAGATCATCAGTATTCGGCGAAGCGGTGAACCGAGCTCGTACTCGATCTGATCTTGGATGGCCTGATGCGACTGAGCGCCGATCGATAAACGAGCTGCGGTCAGCAGCCGATCGGCGATCGCTCCAACCGCTGCATCTGGGTCACGCACCGGGAAGCGACGTCGAAGTAGCGGCGAGGCCATCGATGATGCGAGCAAAGCACGACATCAACGCGGCTGTAGCGATCGTGGAACGGCTGAGCCCTGACCTCGACGTCGAGCGGGGGCGACGGATACGGCATCTGCAACGAACCAGAGATCGCCAGCGGCCAGCGTTCACCGTCGGTTGACCGTACGTCGTTGGCGAGTGACAACGCTCCCCAAGTGCCACCTGCGATGCCAGCCAAGAGAATCTCGGGGTCACAGACCAAGAGCCGCACGAGTCGACTGTTGTGACGAGGCCAACCATCTGTGCCCAGCCCCCATGACAGCGTGGGTCGCTGGGTCGTGATCGGTTGGCTGCTCGGGATGGCCGACACGGTGCTGCGCGTTGCGGGAGCAGAAGCACCCATGGCGTCTCGAAGGAAGGGGATCGGTGCGTGTGTCTCGTCGATCAGGAGCGGCGAGTCATCTTCTGGGTCGGTCGCGTCGTCGAAGAGGACGGCGACGCTGTCGTTGTGCGACGCGCCAGCGGAGACCGGGTTGCGTTCCGTCGGCGAGACGTCGTCGGCCTGGAAGATCGGGTCGATCTCGACAACCTGGTGTCGGCTGCGCATCTTCTGATTGAACCACAGGCCAGGTTGTTCTGCCCCGCGAGGTACCTCAGCGGCCGAAGTTCTCCCAGTAACGACTGGGCCGTGGACCCTTCTGGCCCTGATACTTGGAGCCGAGTTTGCTCGTGCCATACGGCTGGTCGGCCTCGGTCGTCATTCGGATGAAGCTGATCTGGCCGATCTTCATCCCCGGGTAGAGCGTGATCGGAAGGCTGGCGACATTCGAGAACTCGAGCGTGAGTTGGCCGTCCCAACCAGCATCGACGAAGCCAGCCGTGGTGTGGATGAGGAGGCCAAGCCGACCGAGGCTGCTCTTGCCTTCAATGCGGCCGACGAGGTCGGAAGGAATCGCCACCCGTTCGGCGGTGGAACCGAGAACGAACTCCCCGGGATGAAGGATGAAGGGGTCCTCGTCGGAGGCCTCGACCAGCTCGGTCAATTCTTCGAGGTTCTGCTTCACGTCGATGTGGCTGAGCGTGTGATTGCGAAACACTCGGAAATAGGTGTCGAGGCGCAGGTCCACAGAAGAGGGCTGCACGGCCCCGTCTTCGAAAGGCTCGATGATGATGCGGCCGGCGGCTACTTCTTCGCGAATGGTGCGGTCAGACAGAATCACACCGGGCAGGTTAGCGGCCTTGGATGCGCAGAGGCCCAGGTCTCCATCCAGGAGAGAAGCTCCTGGTCGAGTGACTGTTCGCCGGTCGAGGCAAAGGGCGGTGGGTCGGACACCAGCGTGCTCAGCGGTTCGAGCTTGAGGAACCACGATCGCTGGCCCCGGTCGGTGATGTGCAGCAGACCGTCGTCGGTGAACTCCCACGCGAACTCCATGGGACAGCTGGCAAAACGCTCGGCTCCACCCCACGTGGTGAAGCGGAGGATGGCACCGTCGTGGTGGAGGACTCCTCGCAGATCACCGACACCGTCGAGCCGGAACTCGGCGTTGCAGGCGGCTGCCCAGCGGGTGTGCACAGGAATCGTCGACAGCGCGGCCGAGTAGAAGGGGTGCGGTTGCGGGCGACTGCGTCGTCGCTCGCGTTTGGCTTGACCGGGGAAGAAACCCATACCACTTCCAACGACCAGGCTCTTGGTCGACACGAGAGAGCAAGTCCACCCAATCTTTGGGTCAACGAGGTGCTGCGAACCATTCGACCTCGACTCCGTCATCGGCCACGACGAACTGAACGACGCGCTCTCGCCGCTCCAAGACCTCGCCGTCAACCCGCAGCACCGTCACCCTCGTGAAGAGCAAGCTCGAAAGCGTAGTTCCCGGCTCATAGTTCTGGCCGCTTCTGCTGGTCGAGTAGCGCGTCGGGGCGTCGGGGATGCGGTCGACCAGAGCGCGAGGCCGCCCGGAGTGGAGCAGGAACTGCTCGATGTTCGCCACCACTTGGTCCCGGCGCGGATCATCGACCGGAACCGGATCTTCGATCTTCTCGAGATCGGACCAACCATGCACTGGCTGTAGAGCTTCGAAGTGGGCTCGATTGAGCGCCCCGTAGCCAGCGGCCACCGGCTTGGACGGCCCGAGGTGGAGAAAGCCGAACGCAAAGGCCGATTCATGGGGTGAGAAGTCGTTGGCCACCATGAGCCGAGCGTTCCCTTCTTCGTCCACCGCATCGACCTCGTAGGCGTATGTGATCGGACCGTCCAACCAGACGAGGGCCGGCGGCTTGAAGACGACGCCGCCGTAGAACACGAACAGCACCGACAACGCAACCGGCACCAGACGGAAGGCCGGCTTGGACCATTCCCGCCCGCGAGCCTGGGCGAGGAGGGCCAGGAATCCGATCTCGACGATCGCCCACTCGATGAAGGAGAAGCCATAGGCGAAGAAGACGACCAGGTGGAACGTCGGCCAGACTGCGAGCGCGAAGAGCAACCAACGTCTCCGGGTCACGGACACGATGGCGCCGAGTTCGAGCACGAGGGTTCCAACCAGGAGCGGCCAGCGGAACCTGTCGAGGAACCCAGACAGGAACTCGGCGACGGCACCATCCGTACTGCCAAGCCAGCCTTGGTAATAGCCGTTGAGAGGAAAGTTGGCGAGGTCGTTATCGGCCAGCCAGTCGACACCGAGCTTGCGCCGGCCGGACGTGAAGAACTCGATGGCCGTTGCCGAGGCCATCAAGGAAACAACGACGTAAGTCGTGCGACTTCCGGTCGCAGCGGCCAGGAGCACGATTGCCGCCACGGCCATGAGAATCACGATCGGTAGATCGTCGAGCGTTGTCCCCAACGCGAAATCGAATCCCGCTCGGAGTGGCGTCTGGAGAAGGCGGGCCTGGACGACGAAGGGGACGAGCGCGATCGGGCGCCACAGCGCCAGCGCTCCGGCAAGGCCAAGACCGATCCGATCGAGCGAACGCCACTGGCCGTAGACGTAGTCGAAGTCTGCGGTGGTAAAGCGCCAGATCAGTACGACGATCAGAACGGCACAGAACCGCCGAAGTGCTGTGCCCCGGTCGAGGTCCGACCATCGAAGGAAGAGCGAACCGCGCCCGAAGAGGGCAATGGCTGCGACGGCGACGACGCCGAGAACCACCATTGGAACCTTGGAGCGTGCGGCTTCGAGCAGCAGCCAGTCGCCGAGCCTGGGGAATGCCGTTCCGACCGACTAAACCAAT
>CAZYLX010000273.1:0-5231 GCA_964648595.1 uncultured Acidimicrobiaceae bacterium | reverse complement strand
CACCAACCCGCCACCGAACTTCTTCTCGACCGAAGCCGCTGGACTCAACTGGCTCCGCAGCTCGAAGACCGTTGCCGTTCCCGAATTGCTGCACGTGAGCGACTCTCCCCCACTGCTCGTGTTGGAATGGATCGACGAGGCGCGATCGGTGTCGCCCGACGAGGCCGAATTCAGTCGAGCAATGGCGGCACTGCACTCGGTCCGCTTCGAGACCTTCGGCCGACCGGATGGCCGAACGACCGGCAGCCTGGCGCTGCCGAACGATCCAAGTGACTCCTGGGCTGAGCTCCTGGTCGACCGTCGCTTGCTCCCGCTGGCACGAATCGCGAAGGATCGCCGCAGTCTCCCGCCCGAGACCATCAGCCGCATCGAAGCGCTTGCAACTCGAATCAACGATCTCGTGCCGCCAGCAGAGCCGCCGCACCTGCTGCACGGCGACCTCTGGGCCGGCAACCGACTCGTCGACGCAGACGGCCGGAGTTGGCTCATCGACCCGGCGTGCTTCGGCGGCCACCGAGAGTTCGACCTGGCCATGATGCGACTGTTCGGCGGCTACGGCGACACCGTCTTCGATGCCTATGACGAAGCCTTCCCACTGGCGGACGGATGGCGCGAGCGAATTGCCCTCCATCAGCTGCCGCCGCTCATCGTCCACGCCATCAAGTTCGGCGGCGGCTACGTCTCGGCCGTCGACCGCGCACTCAGCCAGTACTGAGCCGGCGGTCAATGAGCTCGACTGTCACAGGCCACTTCTACGATCGAATCATCTCGGAGCAGGTGCTCCCGCTTGCCAGCCAAACCGGAAGCACCCATCATGACCAGCACTGAGAAAGATCGCCTCGACCTCAGACAAGAGTTCGAACGCCTCTTCAACCACCCACGGATCGCCGCCATTGCCATGGAAGCCATGCCACCCATCGACTACGCACAACTCGCCACCAAACAAGACCTCAACGCCCTCGGCACCGAACTCCGCGGCGAAATGACTGGGCTGCGCGGCGAACTCAAGGGCGAAATGGCAGAACTCAGAGGCGACTTCGCCAAGCTCGAAGCCAAGGTCGACGGGCGCTTCGCCGAGGTCAACGGCAACATCGCCCAGCTGAGCGGTGAGATGCACAAGCTCAACGCCTCCAATGTGCGCACGATGGTCGCCGGTCAGCTCACCACGATGATGCTGCTCGGTGGCTGGGTCGCCGCCGTCACCTGAGGATCCTTGATGCCAACGCTCGCACCCGTCGACACCAGCTTCGCCGCCACCGCACCCCACACCGTCGTGGTCGAGCATGTGATTGCTTCGGTTCCAGGCCCGATCTGGGCGGCCCTCGTCGACAACCCCGGCTGGACCACCTGGTACCCCGGATTGAAACAGTGCGAGTCCACCTCCGACCCAGCACACGGTGTCGGATCGACACGAACCGTCACGGTCGGGCCGCTGGTGGCCGAGGAGAGGTTCGTGGCATGGGAGCCTGAGCAGCTGTGGGCCTTCACGATCGTGAAGACCAACCTGCCGGTGGCCAAGCGGCTCCTCGAACAAGTCGAGCTCATTCGCCGCGACGGCGTCACCACCGTCCGCTACACCGGAGCATTCGAACCAACGTTGCTCACCCGACCCATCGCCAAGCTGATCGAGCGACAAGTCCGAACTGGCTGGACGAACGGGCTGGCCGGTCTCGCCGCCCACGTCACGTCGACGCGCTGAAGCTCGAGGAAGCCATGCCAGCCAAGGTCGACGGCGGTCTCGCCGAGGTCAACGGCAACCTGCGAACCGAGATGTCGAACAACCTCCGGCTCATGCGCCTGGGCCACCGCCACCCGCAGGCGAATGCCGGCGTTCTGTCCTAGGTTGCGGCTGAAGTAGAAATGTTCACGTACTCGAAGGGGGAGACATGCAGGTGGCGATCGATTCGGTTCTGGAGGCGGGCGTCGCACGAGGTGCGGTGCCGGGCGTGGTCGCCACGGTGATCGACACCGACGGCGTCTTGTACGAAGGGTCGGCCGGCGAGCGGTCGATCGGCAGTGCCGTCGCAATGACGACCGACACGGTCGGCGCCATCTTCTCGATGACCAAGGCGGTGACCGGCGCGGCGGCCATGCAGCTGGTCGAGCAGGGCCAAATCGACCTCGATGCGCCGGCGTCGGCCGTGTGCGAGGAGCTCGCCGACCCCGTGGTGCTCGAAGGATTCGACGGCGATGGCCAACCGATCACCCGGCCTGCGGCGTCGGAGCCGACGCTGCGTCAGCTGTTGACCCACACTTCGGGCTACGTCTACGAGATCTGGGACGCCGACATGGCGAAGTGGCACGAGGTCACCGGCACTCCGTCGTTGTTCAGCCAGGAGAAGGTGGCGCTGCGCGCACCACTGGCATTCGACCCGGGCACGAGATGGGAGTACGGGATCGGCATCGACTGGGCTGGCCAGATGGTCGAGCGGGTCAGCGGAATGACGCTGGGGGAGTATTTCGCCGAGCATGTCACTGGCCCCCTCGGTATGCACGACACCGCGTATGTTCACAGCCCGTCGATGCTCGAGCGGGCGGCAGCGATTCACGCTCGCCTGCCCGACGGATCGCTGACACCCATCGATCTTCCGCCACCCGAGAACCCCGAGTTCGAGATGGGCGGTGCAGGCCTCAACGCCACGATGGGCGACTACGGCCGCTTCATGCGCATGATCCTCAACGGCGGCGAGCTCGACGGCGTGCGGGTGCTGGCCGAGGAGACGGTCGATCGGATGTGCACCAACCAGATGGGCCCGCTGCGCGTGGTCGAGCTGGCGTCGGTGATGCCGCAGTACAGCAACAACGCCGAGATGTTCCCCGGCGAGGCCAAGTCGTGGGGCTTGACCTTCCAGATCCACGAAGAACCGGGAAGCACGGGTCGGCCCCCGGGCACGCTGAGTTGGGCGGGCTTGGCGAACAGCTACTTCTGGATCGATCGCACCAACGGCATCGCCGGGGCCTACATGAGCCAGATCCTGCCCTTCGCCGACGCGGATTCGATCAATCTGTATTACGAATTCGAGCGACAAGTCTACGCGGAGCGCTGAGTCCAGCCTGAGATACACCATGAGGTACCTGCCCCAGGTGGTGGACGGCGCTGCCTCACCTCGACCGTGTGCCCGTCGAGTCGAGAATCAGACTCGATTGTGTTCGTCGAGAAGATCGTTGCGGTAGCTGTGAGTGCCGTCGAAGCGCGACATCAGATAAGGGCCGGAGATCATCCGCTCGTGGCGCAGCGGCTTGTCGCGACACGTCGGCCAGGGTGTCGATCTCGAGGTGGAACGGAGGGGTCACGAACAGCGGCGTCGAGTAACGATCGGTCGACGGAGGGTTCACGACGCGATGGAGATTCGACACCCAGCGATCGTTCGTCCAGATCGCCATCAAGTCACCGATGTTGACCACGAGATGATCCTCGGGGACAACAACGTCGATCCACTCGCCTGACCGCATCCGCACCTGGAGCCCGCCGTTGCCGTCGTCGCCCAGCACTGTGACCGTGCCGTAGTCGGTGTGGGCTCCGCACCCGAGTTGGCCTGGTTCCGGGGTCAGCCGATCCATCGGCGGATAGTGGATGAGTCGAAGGTGATACATGGTTTCGCCAGGCATGTCCTCGAACGTCGTCGGCGGAAGATCCAACGCCATGGCCAGCGCCCGCTGGACCCGCAGCGAGGTCTCCACCACCGCCTCCCGGTAGTCATCCCACGCCTCCCGGAACCCGGGCAGATCGGGGAACTGGTTCGGCCCGTGCAGCGGCGTGCCGGCCAACACCTCGGGATGGTCGGGACCCTGCTCGGTTCCGGTGTCGAGGGTCTCCTTCATGTCGCCGGCCAGCGCCTCCCCCATCGTTTCCTCACCGGCGATGGCCCCCTCGAGCGTCTCTGCCGCGAACCCGACATAACCCCGGTGGTAGTCGCTCTTGGCGATGCTGATCGCTTCCTTCTCCTCGAGCGGCAGGGCGAAGAACGCCGGCATCGCCTCGAAGAACCGCTCTTTCACGCCGGGGTTGACGCCGTGGCCGTGAACCACGAGGAAGCCCGTGTCCCGCAAGGCGTCGTCGACGGCGCAGGCGATGTCCGCCGCGTCGGGATTCGGAAGCGCAATGCCGGTGGCGAACGGGGCGAGATCGATGTCCGGGAGTGACATGGGCTCCTTTCTACCGCTGACTCATGCACTCTTACCAAGCACACCCGAAGGACCCATCATGACTGCAACGAAAATGACCGTCTCGACCTCCGTCTGGAGTTCCCTCAGGCTGAGGCGATCGACATACTTCCGCCTCGAGCGACGTGGTAGAGGCCGCCGCTGACTCGGAGCATGGTCGAAACGTCTGACCGGTTCTCGATCGTGACGGCGTCTCGTGTGGCGGTCACCGACAGCCAGGCGCCGCGGAACTGCACCTGGAAGCCGAGCTCGGTCCAGCCAGGAGCAAGAGTCGGATTGAGGTGGAGCTCACCGTCGATCACCTGCATGCCGCCGAAGCCGAGCACGGTGGCGATCCAGGTGCCGGCCATGCTCGTTGTGTGGCAGCCGTCGTCGGTGTCGGCGTTGATGTCGTCGAGGTCGAGCCTGGCCGTGCGCAGCAACATCTCGTGCGCCTTGTCGAGCATCCCCAGCCGCACAGCGAGCACGGCGTGGACCGACGGCGACAGCGACGATTCGTGCACCGTGCGAGGCTCGTAGAAATCGAAGTTGCGGCGGATCGTGGCGAGGTCGTAGCGATCCTCGAACACCCACAGGCCCTGCAACACGTCAGCCTGTTTGATGAAGCACGACCGCAGAATTCGATCCCACGACCACGTCTTGTGGATCGGCCGCTCGGCCGGGTCGATGTCGTCGACGGTGAGGAGTTCCTTGTCGAGATAGTTGCCCTGCTGGAGGAAGACGCCACGTTCGGGGTCCTCAGGGAAGTGAAGGCCGTCGGCGATCTCGGCCCATCGAGCTCGTTCGGCTACTTCGTCGAGACCGACTCGTTCGATGATGCCTTTGGCGGTGGCCGCGTTGATCGTGCGGGCCAGGTCGATCGCTTCGGCCGCATAGCGCAGCGTCCACTGGGCCATCAGGTTCGTGTACCAGTTGTTGTCGACGTTGTTCTCGTACTCGTTCGGGCCGGTGACGCCGAGCATCACCCACTGCTGCTTGGCCTCGGAGAACGACACCCGCTGGGCCCAGAATCTGGCTATCCCGATCAACACCTCGAGCCCGCCCTCGAGCAGGTAGTCGTCGTCGCC
>CAZYLX010000272.1:0-5233 GCA_964648595.1 uncultured Acidimicrobiaceae bacterium | reverse complement strand
TCGCTGCCGGCCACGATCACCTCGGAACGGCCGAAGGGGGAATCATCCACTATCGGAATGCCGATCCCAACGATGGGTGGCTGCGCTATTGGGCGGGCTTGGTTCTGGCCGGTGCCGGCCGATCAGACGATGCAAGAATCGAATTTGCGGCTGCCGCGGCCCTTGATCCGGAGCTCGGCACGAGAAGGGAACACATGATGCAGTATCAGCAACGAGAGCATGCATTCGCCATGGAGGCCGATGACGACGTGGTTGTTGTCGATCGCTTCGGAGCCAAGATGTTCACGCTGAACACCGTTGGCGGGCTTCTTTGGAATCACTTGGACGCGCCGAAAACAAGCGATGAACTCGTCGATGTGTTGCGTGAGCGTTGGGCCGACGTCGACGATGAGCGGTTCCAGGCCGATGTGGCAGCGTTCGTCGAAAGCGCCATCGACGCAGGGATCATCGTCCCCGTCGACGCCTGAGGGTCACGACGTCGGGCCCCGCCATCGCGGCCACTGCGACGGATCCGAACGGATCACGTCGGCGACGATCTCGGCGAACTGTTCGATGAGCGACACGACGGCCGCGTCTCGCTCGGCGTCGGCCGGCGCGGCCAGTGGAGGCAACACGTCGACTCGGTAGCGGAGTGGACCGGTTCTCGTGAGGGTGACCGGCAGGAGGGCAGCACCGGTCGTCACCGAGAGCTTTGCCCCGCCGTTGGCCAGGCGGAACTCCTCGTTGTTGACCATGACCGTGTGGCTTCGTTTGCCGGTACTCAGATCGCCGACGATCGTGACGAGGCCGTTGTCGCGGAGCACATTGACGAGTCGTCGTGTGGCTGACGCCGCGGTCTTGTTGTCGAAGGCCACCCGCTCGAGGAGCGGAGCGTCCTCTCCTCTGCGAAGGATCGGCGCCACCTTCGGGCCAATTCGCTCCTTGAAGAAGGTGCCGCCGCTCAGGAGCAGGTGGTTCCTTCGACTGAGGTGAACGGCCGGATAGCCCTCCCTGGCCAGGGCTTGATTCAGTGGGATGGCGCAGTGGCAGGAGACGCGCCAGAGAATCGTGCCCTTCCCCTGACCGCGAGCGGCCTCGAGATGTTCGGCGCCGGTCAGCTCCACTACAGGCTTCCAGCCGGTGATCGAGATGCCGCGGGCCTGTCCCCATCGGGTCTCGACCCGCTGCAGCCAGTAGTCAGTGGCGGCCCTCGACAGGTCGAGGTTGCTGGTCGTACCGAGGTTGCGTTTCATCCGCTCGACCAGCCGACGACGACGTCGGGGTGCGATCGCAAGGTGGAGCCGGCTGATCGTGCGGGTGAGCACAGGGTCGAACGGTGTGGGGACGATGGGAGCAGCGGCGGCGGCCGCGAATGTGGCAGCCACCCGCTGATAGGGGCGAACGTGGGCCCGAGTCCAGAAGTAGGCCCGTCGGGCCTCGGCCAACGGGTTCGACGATCGAGGCGATTCGGAGCCACTCGTGGTCAACGGATTCGACGATCGAGGCGATTCGGACTGGGTCATGGCCAACGGGTCACGTCCACCCGAGTTGTTCGGCGAGGAACCGTCGCTGGAGCTTGCCGGTCGGGCCGAGTGGCCAGTCGGCGACGATCTCGAGCCTTGTCGGTCGTTTCTGTCGAGACAGCAGCGTGGCGATGTGGTCCTGGATCGATGCGACGTCGACCGATGCGCCGGGCCGGGTGATCACCGCAGCTGCCGGAACCTGGCCGAGGATGGGGTGGGGGAGGGGAAAGGCGACGGCCCGTTCGACATCTTCGTGTGAGCTGATGGCTGCCTCGATCTCTCGAGGGCTGATCTTGTCGCCGCCTCGGTTGATGAATTCCGAGATGCGCCCGGTGATGAACAGGCGACCTTCGTCATCGAGGCGGCCTTGATCGCCGGTCGAGAACCATCCATTGTCGAAGGACTCGGGCGCTTCGCCCGCCAGGTAGTGGTCGATGATCGTCGATCCTCGGATCTGGATGTGGCCCTCACCGTTGTTGTCCGGCGCTGCGATCCTGATCTCGACATCGCCGGTGGCAAGCCCGACGCTGTTCGGCGTCCGCTCAGCGGGTGGCACGGGATTGGCGGCGATCTGATGCGCCGCCTCGGTCATGCCGTAGGCCTCGAGCACGGGCACAGCGAAGACCTCTTCGAGCTCGGCCATCAGTGTTGGTGGCAGGGCCGACGAACTGGTTCGCAGGAAACGCCAGGGCGCGCCCCGGAGCTCGTCGGCTCGGTTGCGCCAACGGGCGAGGACCAGCTCCCACATGCTGGGAACAGCCGAACACCAGGTTGGCTGGATGTCTGCGATCTGGGTGCCGAAGGCGAAAGCATCGAACGGGGTGGGTGTCACCGAACCGCCGCCGGCGATGGGGGCAAGCACACCGGCGACAAGGCCGTGGATGTGGAACAGCGGCATCACGGCGAGGGCATGATCGGCGGGGGAGAGCTCGAACCAGGAAGCGATGTTTGCTGCCGATTGGGTGAGTCGGCCGTGGCTCAGACCGACACGTTTCGGGGTGCCCGTTGTGCCCGAGGTCGTGAGCATCAAAGCGAGATCATCGGCCGTCGGGGGTGTCGCAGGCTCTCGGCCGTTGGAAGACAGGGTCTCGATCACACATGGAGACGCGGCGATGAACAGATCCGGTTCGATCAGCGAAAGGGCGGCGGCCTGTTCAGATTCGGTCTGCCCGGGGCGCATCGGCGCGGCGACACCGACCGACGCTGCAGCGAGGAAGAGCAGAGCACCGTCGACTCCGCCCGGCGTCTCGAAGGCGATCACGGGGAGCTCGTTGCCGGCGCCCTCGTCGCCCGCCTGCTGCTTCAAACCGGTGGCGACACGGCCGATGAGCTCAACAATGTCCGACGCCGAGCGATCGCCCATTGTCTTGTCGACGTCGGGGGCGGAGCGCTGCCAGGCGTCGAGCAGCGCGGGGATCGTCGAGGGCTGCTCGGGTAACTCTGCTGAATGCGCTCCCACCGAAGGAAATGCTACTACTGGGGCAATGCGAGAGGATGGGGCGATTGACCCTTCGATGGTGCTGCTGGAAGCGGTGAAGACAGGCCCCGTCGTTGTCACGACGAAGGGTGGCTCGATGGAGCCGAACCTGACCGAGGGACAGTCGGCCAGGATCGAGCATGGGCCGTTGGGCTTGGGCCACGTTGCCGCGTTCGTGAACGTGTCTGGCGAGGTCGTCGTTCACCGCCACATCTGCTCGGTTCGAGGCCGTTCGTTGTTCCTCGGCGATGCCAATCCCCGCTTCGATCGGTTCATTCGATCGGAGGAGATCATCGGCCGAGTCGTGTCGGTGGATGATGGAGGCGAGCCTGAGCGATTCCGGCTGAGGTTGGTCCGTCGCATCCCCCGCCTCCTGTTCCGGGAAGGCCGGGCGTTCGTTCGACGCCGGAGGAAGCAATGACTGGGGCAGGAGGGACCGAAGTGCTCCGGGTGATCGTCGCCGAGTGGGTCGTCGAATGTCGCACGGCCGACCCCGATGTTCTTGCCGAGTTCCATCGAGTGCTCGGGCCTGCTCCAGCCGCGCCCGATGGGCTCGAGGCCGACGTCGTGATCGAGGCGATCGTCCAACCGGCCGAGTCGATGCCGTCACGGGACGGCTGGTCGCTGGTCGAGGACGAAGACGGGATCGCCCTGTGGGCGGTGCCCGACGGGGCCGCACTCACCATTCGCCAATCCCAAGCGGTCTTGCTCGCATCGTCGGCGGAGTTTCGCTTTCCGAGTATCGAACAGGCTCGTCGGCCGGTCCACACCTTCGTGACCGCTGCGATCAATCACGTAGCTCGAGTGCGGGGCTATGTGCCGGCCCACAGCGCCCTCATCGGCGTCGACGGTGTGTGGATGCTCCTGCTCGGTGCGTCGGGTGTCGGCAAGTCGACCTCGTGCCTCGCCGCCTCAACGGCCGGCCACCTCGTAGCCAGCGACGACACCTGCCTCTTGCGCTGCGACGATGGGGTGTTGCTCGGTCACGGCCTGCCCCGTGCGCCGTCATTGCCGAAGGCAGCCCACGGTCTCGATTCGGATGGCCCGGTCGACTACCGCGAACGTTCGAGTGTTCCCGACTTTCCCCTGGTGCAGGGCTGGCACGAGATCTCGGGAGTGCTCGTGCTGCGACATGGCACCGATCCGCTTTCGGTCCTCGGGCCCGTGGCCGCCATGGACGTGATCGAAGCCCTCACCGAGTCGGTGGCCGGCGCGCTCTCGGTCGATGTTGTTGTCGACGAAGCGCCTGCTGTGCTGCAGGCCGCCGTTCGCCTTGCTGCTCGTTCGATGGCGCTTGGCGCAGACGCATCGACCCGGCTGGCATCGGTCGACGACGACTTGAGAACCGCGGCCCGAGCGTTCTCGAGCTGATCGGCGTCAGTCTTCGGTGTCTGTCCGCGACTCGAGTTCGGCGACCTGACGCTCGAGCTCTTCGACCCGATCCAGCAACGCCTGGATCGAAGCGATCAGAACACCCTGGCCGTCGATGAGGCTGATCTTGCGGTCGGTGGTGCCGAGCCCGAAGGCGTTCCAGAAGTCCTGGGCCATTGGTCCGAGGTGTCGGATCTCTGGCTCTTCCCACCCGTAGGTCCAGTAGCCAATCGGCAGCCCTTTGAGCCGGGCCAGGAACTCGACATTCGTGGTTGCCGGATCAGCGATCGGCTCGGGTGGCTTGGTGGGGCGCAGCCGCTGTCGCAGCATCTTGCGCGGGTGGCGACGCCACGAGTTCCGTTTTGCCAGGCGATGATCATTGTCGACCGAGCGCGCGAACCACGACTCCTCACCTGGCTCTGCCGGAGAAGCCTGACCGTCACCTGTCACGTGCGCTTCACGGGCGGGTGGTGGCCGGTGCCGCCACGGTCAGACGGGAATCGATACGTAGACTTCGAGCGAGCCACTGAGCGGTGTCGTCTCGGTGATCGTCGGTGCCTCGTAGCTTCCGACCGGTTCGATGCCGTGCTTGATCTCGGCATCAGATTCGGTGGAATGCGATCGCCCATCGACGCCGAGTTGACCTTCGATCGACCGGCGGGCAGTGATAGCTGGTGCTTCGTAGTGGTTCATGGTTACGTCTCTGCGGACCCGAAGACGACTGCGAGTGAGCCAGCGAGCGGTGTTGTCTCGGTGATCGAGGGGGCCTCGTAGCTTCCGACCGGTTCGATGCCGTGCTTGATTTCGGCATCGGATATGGGGTCCTGCGATAACCCATCGGCGCCGAGTTGACCTTCGATCGACCGGCGGGCAGTGATAGCTG
>CAZYLX010000271.1:0-5248 GCA_964648595.1 uncultured Acidimicrobiaceae bacterium | reverse complement strand
CGAGGATGCTTCCTTTGCCGCCGAGGCAGAGACGCTGGCGTCCAAGCTGTCCGAGGAGTTCAACCGGCTCGAACTCCGTGCGCTGTACACGGGTCAGTATGACGAGGGCGACGCAGTGTGCGAGATCCACTCCGGAGCCGGGGGAACCGACTCGCAGGACTGGGCCGAAATGCTGTTCAACATGTACCGCAAATGGGCGCAGACCAGCGGCTATACGCTCGAAGTCACCGAGGCCCAGGAGGGTGCCGAGGCTGGCATCACGGCTGCGACCTTCATCGTTCGTGGTCGCTACGCCTATGGCTTGCTGCAAGCCGAACGTGGGGTGCACCGGCTGGTGCGAATCTCGCCGTTCGACTCACAGGCCAGGCGCCACACCGCGTTCTCCTCCTTCAGTGTCGTGCCATACATCGAGCATGCCACCGACCAGATCGACATCGACGAGAAGGAACTGCGGATCGATACGTTCCGTAGCTCGGGTGCCGGCGGTCAGCACGTCAACGTGACCGACTCGGCGGTGCGCATCACCCATCTGCCGACCGGGACCGTCGTGTCGTGCCAGAACGAACGAAGCCAACATCAGAACAAAGATCGTTGTATGCAGATGTTGGCGATGAAGTTGGTCGACCTCGAGCGCCAGAAGCGGGAGAACAAACTCGCTGAAGAGGCGGGCGAGTCGAAGGCGGTCGAGTGGGGGAGCCAGATCCGCTCGTACGTTCTGCAGCCCTATCAGCAGGTGAAGGACGAGCGCTCGGCATTGACATCTGGCAACCCGGAGGGTGTCCTCGGCGGCGACGTTGGACCCTTCATGGAAGCCTGGCTTCGGTGGCGCCGAATCCAGGCGGCGGAGGCCGCGGCCCAGTAGGCCGTTCGAACTGAAATGCTGTCTTGGAATGAATCAACAGTCGGTCGCAGTGACCGATGGGAACGGGCTGCGACGAAGGGTTGGACTTCGTTGAGTGCGGGCCGGAGAACGTCACCATGATCAAGTTCGAAAACGTCACCAAGCAGTACCCGCAGCAAACCGACGCGGCCCTGATCGAGGCCGATGCCGACATCGCTAAGGGTGAGTTCGTCTTCCTCGTCGGGCCCTCGGGTTCTGGCAAGTCGACGATGATCCGGCTGATGAACAAGTCTGAAGAGCCCGACTCCGGTCGGATCTTCGTTGCCGGCAAGGACATCGGGAAGTTGTCCAGCTGGAAGGTTCCGATGCTCCGGCGAAACATCGGCGCGGTCTTCCAGGACTTCAAACTCCTGCCGACCCGCACGGCGGCCGAGAACGTCAGTTTCGCGTTGGAGGTCATCGGTCGGCCTCGTCACGTCATCAAGAACCAGGTCCCAGCCATCTGTGAGCTCGTGGGGCTCGGCGACAAGATGGACAAGTATCCCCACCAGTTGTCTGGTGGCGAACAGCAGCGAGTCTCGATCGCTCGGGCGTTCGTGAATCGACCCTTGATTCTGCTGGCAGACGAGCCGACCGGAAACCTCGATCCACAGACCGCGATCGGCATCATGCGACTTCTCGATCGAATCAACAAGACCGGCACCACCGTGGTGATGGCCACTCACGACCGAGGCATCGTCGACACGATGAAGCGTCGAGTGATCGAACTGTCCGAAGGCACGATCGTTCGCGATCAAGCCGGCGGCGAGTACGAGTAGGAGCGATTGATGGCGCTACGAGTCGACTACCTGGCAAAGGAAACCGGAAACAATCTCATTCGGAATCCCTCGCTGACGATCGCCACGATCCTCACCGTGGCCGTTTCGTTGAGCCTGCTCGGCGCCTCGCTGCTCATTCGCAGCGGCGTTGATGGCCTGAACACCGGATTCGAGGACGACGTCGAGTTCATCGTGTGGCTGGTGCCCGACGCGACCCAGAACCAGATCGAGACCGTCGAGCAAGCGCTCGAGGAATCACCGGCAATCGAGAGTGCCCGCTACATCACTCGCCAAGAGACCTTTGCCGAATTCGAGGCCTACTGGGAGGACACTCCCGAGATTCTCGCTGCCGTAGAACCCGAGCAGCTCCCGACATCGTTCCGTGTCGTGCCGGAGAACCCCGATCTAGAAGTCGTCCAGGCCTTGGCCGATGAGTATCAGCTACTCCCCGGGGTCAAGGATGTGGCCTTCGCCGGCGAGTTCATCAAGCAGCTCAACAGCTTCACTGGCACAGCATCGCGCATCATGCTCGTTGCTGCGGCTGGTTCGCTAGTCGCCAGTTCGCTGCTCATGTACAACTCGATCCGCACGGCCCTGTTCGCTCGCCGTCGAGAGGTCGAGGTCATGCGGCTCGTCGGTGCATCGAACTCGTTCATTCGCATCCCCTTCATCTTCGAGGGACTGATCCTCGGGACGATTGGTGCGCTGTTCAGCGTTCTCGGTGTGTACGGGCTGAACCGAGTGATATCGAACAGCGTCGAGGACATCGAACTCCAGCTCTTCAGCAACTTCGCACTCGACCAGGCCGAGTTGGTGCCGATCGCGATGTGGCTCATGATTGCCGGTGCAGTTATCGGGGCCCTTGGATCCGGCTTTGCCGTGAACCGCTACCTCGACGCCTGAACGAAGCGTGACGCTCTCACAGGACCTGACCCCGGCTGCTCAGCAGGGACGCCTCGGCTGTCAGGCCACTTGTCGAATGATCGCGGTGACGGCAGCAGCAATGGTGACCACGAGCCAGAATGGAGCATTGCGCCAGACGGCGATACCTCCGGCCGCGACGCCGGCTGCTCGAGCATCGATCACGAGCGAGGTGCCGGTGGAGAAGGTCTGCACGGCAACAAGGGCGGCCAGGAGGGCAGGCGGCAGGAGCGCGGCGAACGCCAGCATGATGGGGCGTTCCATGTAGCGACCGAGGCCGAACGTGCCGGCAGCTTTGAAGAAATAGGCGCCGGCGGCGATGGTCAGAACGACACCCCAACTCATGTTCGTTCCGATCCGCTTTCCGGGTGGCGGGCAGGAGCCGCGGCAAAGGCGGGTCCGGCGAATGCCAGGGCGACGACGGCGCCGCCGACAGCAAGCAGGATCGGGACACCGGGTCGGGTGAACGGTACGGCGATCAGTGCGATCGTCAGGCCGCTCGCGGCCGCGACCCTGCCCGCTCGAGTGCGGAGCGACCCTGCGCCAAGCGAGATGAAGCCAGCGGGGAAAGCGGCGTCGAGGCCGAGCGCATTTGGGTCGCCGATGGCCTGTCCTCCGAGCGCACCGATCAGGGTGCCGATGTTCCAGAACACGAAGACCGAGATCCCCCCGGCCCAGAACGCACCGACGATGTCGTCAGGATCGTCCTGTGAGGTTCCGAGCGCCGTTGACTCATCGATCGTGAGGTGGGCGGCCACCCCTCGCTTCCAGAGCGGGCCGCCGATGTATCGGCTCATCGTCATGGCATAGAAGCCGTTGCGCGCGGCGAGGAGAAGAGCCGAGCCGATGGCCGTTGCCGGCGAACCGCCGGCGGCGACGACACCGACAGCAGCGAACTGTGACGCGCCGGTGAAAACGAGTAGCGACATCACCATTGTCTGGGCAACCGAGAGGTCGGAGCTGACGGCAAGGACTCCGAAGCCGATGGCGAAGATGCCGGTCGCGAGACCGACGATGATGCCGTCTCGCTCATACGGCTTGCTCTTCCTCCCGGGCACGGACGTGAGGTTACGACTGAGACCGTGCCCGCGGACAAACTGGCAAGCCGCCGGGGCGACGGAATTCCAACAGCAATCAGGATGCGGCGGCTGGACTGACTGTGTAAGGATGTCGAGATGCGCATCGTTGTAGACAGTGAAAAATGTGAAGGCCACAACCGTTGCTATTCCTTGGCTCCGGAACTGGTCGACGTCGATGACTATGGCTACGCCTCGGCCATCGGCGACGGCAATGTCCCACCGGAGCTGGAGGAGAAGGCTCGTCTCGCCGTTGACAACTGCCCGGAGTTCGCGATCACCATCGTCGAGGACTGAACAATGACTGACGTCGACGACACGCCGGCGCCACCGAACACGGCAACGGTCGCGGATTGGACCACCGACTACGACATCTTCGACGCCGAGTACATCACCGATCCGTATCCCATCTGGGCTGATCTCCGAAACGAATGCCCCGTCGCTCACACGGAGCGTTGGGGCGGATCGTGGCTGCCGACGAAGTACGAAGACGTCGTCGCGATGGCTCGCATGGTGCCGGAGCTGTCCTCTGAGGACCCGATCGTCGTTCGCCCACCGGAAGCGGCGCAGGACGTCAAGCCGGGCGGCGCTTACCACACCGTCAATGCCCCTCCGATCAGCGCTGACCCTCCCGTTCACACGTGGTCGCGGCGTCTGCTCCTTCCCGCCTTCTCGCCGAAGGCAACCGACGGCCACGAGCCGGCAACGATCGAGCTCTGCAATGCATTGATCGATGGTTTCATCGACACCGGCCGGTTCGATGGGGCAGTGCAGTACGCCCAACAGATCCCGCCGCGCGTGATTGCCAACCTCATGGGGATCAATCCCGATGAGGCCGATCAGTTCGTCGACTGGGTGCGGGGCACGCTCGAACTCGGCCTCGCGAATCCTGCGATTCGGGAGAAGTACCGGGGCAAGATCGCCGACTTCTTCATGGCCGAGATCGCCGACCGCCACGCCAACCCTCGCGACGACTTGATCTCGCAGTTGCTCGAGTTCGAGGTCGACGGTGAGAAGATCTCCGATGATCATGTGCAGGGCACGTGCAATCTCATGCTCGTCGCCGGTATCGATACCACGTGGAGCTCCATTGGTTCGGCGATCTGGCATCTCGCCAGTCACCCCGAGGATCGGCAGCGGTTGGTCGATGATCCTGACCTGATCCCGACCGCGGTCGAGGAGTTCCTGCGGGCGTACTCGCCGGTCACGATGGCTCGCGTCGTCTCCGATCCCGATGGCGTCGAGTACAACGGCTGCCCGATGGACTACGGCGACAAGATCCTCATGAACTTCCCGGGTGCCAACCGCGATCCCGACGTGTTCGAGAATCCTGACGACGTCATCATCGATCGCGAACGCAACCGCCACGTTGCGTTCGGTGTCGGAATCCATCGCTGTGCCGGATCCAATCTCGCTCGTATGGAGATGCGGGTCTCCATCGAAGAACTGCTCAAGCGCATTCCGGACTTCGGGCTCGAAGATCCCGGCGCTGTGACGTGGGCCGGCGGCCAAGTCCGCGGTCCGCGCATTCTTCCGATCGTGTTCTGAGCTCGCTCCGGAGGTCACCTGTCGATGTGGCAGGTTGATCTAGG
>CAZYLX010000270.1:0-5250 GCA_964648595.1 uncultured Acidimicrobiaceae bacterium | reverse complement strand
TGTGGTCGACCCTGATCGTTGGCGGATTGACCTCGGTCGCCACTGGCCTGGCATCTGACTGGCCCATCGCCTGGGTCATGTTCGCCCTGTCGATGTTCGTGGCGGTGCTCTGGAACGTCATCACCGTGTCGTTGCGGCAATCGATCATTCCCGACCACCTCCTGGGCCGCGTGAACAGCGTGTACCGCTTCTTTGCGTGGGGAATGATGCCGATCGGTGCCCTGGTCGGCGGCGCCATCATCGTCATCGCCGAACGAGTTGGCTCACGTGAGCTCGCCCTTCGACTCCCATGGATCGTCGCAGGCATCTCGCAGTTCGTCCTCCTGGCCTTCGCCGCCCCGAGGCTGACCACAGCCAAGATCGAGGCAGCGCGGGCAGCAGCCTGAGGTTCGGTGCGAGGGTACGAGGCAGCGATCGTTGACCCCGGAGACCGCTATCAGTTATCGAGCCCGGCCAGGGTGTGAGCGGCCAGGGAGAGATTCGTGGTCTGGCCAACGGAGAGACCCGCAGCCTCCAAGGCATCGACAATGGTCGTGAGCAGGAGCCCTCGGTAGTAGGGCTCCGATGTCCGATCATCGATCCAGGCGAAGGCCCTGAAGAACATCGCTTCGCCGCCGACACGCTCGAACACGATGAACGGCCGGCGACCCGTGCTGTTCCACCAAAGATCTGCGATTGCCGTATTCATCGTGTCCAGTGCCAGCGCCCGATCGGGACTGCCGTCGAGGGGGACCTCGACCGAGACTCGGCAGCCGCCGAGTCGGCTGTGATTGAAGACCTGCGATTCCTGGAACTGTGAGTTCGGAATCCAGGCGGTCGTGCCGTCTGGCAATTCGAGTTCGGTTCGAAGCACCGACTTGTAGGCAACCCGACCGAAGACGTCGCCGACCGTGACGACCTCGCCAACTCGATAGAGGTCGTCGATGGTGATCATGGCGCCGGCGACGAAGTTCTGACCGATCGGTGTGAAGGCCACGGCTCCGGTGAATCCGATGGTCGCCAGGAGTGCCGCCATTCCGGAGACGTCGAGACCAACGAACTCGAGGCCGCCGATGATGATGAGGATCCGAACGATCTTGGGGCCGAAGAACAGCAGTTGTTGCTGCGCTCGCTCGTCATCGACCCTGTTGATCGCCCGCCTGACGATTCGGGTGGCAACCATTGCAACGAGAAACACGGCCACGATGCGAATCACGACTGGCGCGAAGAGCGTCATCATCATGTCGGTGTCCCAATGAAGCGTGGCCTTGAGTGCCTCAGACCCCAGGGGTGAAGACTCGATCGGTGGCTGGCTCGGCTGGACGACTGCAAACACGGTGACCTCGTTCTCCGCCCGCACGAAGATCGTTCGGCTTGCGCCTTTCAACCGAACGAGGGAGAACGTAGCACGGACCCGTCACACAACTGCAACAATCGTTCCGGGAACCCACAGACGCCTCCTGCTGTTCGCAGCAGCACGCGCTCGCGAACTAGGTTCTCGGCATCGTCGTCTAGGGAGCCCAATGTTCGATCTCGTCATCCGCAACGCCACGCTGGTCGATGGCACCGGCGCCGATCCTCTTTTGGGGGTCGACATCGCGGTCCGCGGAGAACGCATCGCCGAGATTGGTGTCGATCTCGGACCGGGCACCCGCGAGATCGATGCCACTGGCCTGCTCGTCACACCGGGCTTCGTCGACATCCACACCCACTACGACGGCCAGGCAACGTGGGATCCCGAACTCCAGCCATCGAGCCCGCATGGCGTCACCACCGTCGTCATGGGCAACTGTGGCGTCGGCTTCGCCCCAGCCCGACCCGACAAACACGAGTGGCTGATCGAGCTGATGGAAGGCGTCGAAGACATCCCAGGAGCAGCGTTGAGCGAGGGCCTCACTTGGGAGTGGGAGACCTTCGAGGAGTACCTCGACGCGCTGGATCGGCGCGAGTTCGCTGTCGATGTTGCCGCACTCATTGCCCACGGCCCGGTCCGGGCCTACGTCATGGGGGAGCGCGGGGCCAACAACGAGCCGGCGAGCTCCGACGACATCGCAGAGATGGCCGCCATCGTCGAACGAGCGGTACGGGCCGGGGCTCGGGGCTTTTCAACCAGCCGCACGATCGCCCACCGGGCGATGAACGGCGAGCCCGTTCCCGGCACCTTTGCCGCCGAGGATGAACTCTTTGCTCTCGGACGGGCACTCCAGCGCGCCGGCAAAGGTGTGTTCGAGGTGGCCCCCGCTGGTCTTGCCGGTGAGGATCTCGTCGCTCCGAAAGTTGAACACGACTGGATCGTTCGCCTTGCCGAAACGATCGGGCGTCCCGTCACATGGCTCATGCTCCAGAACCTCGTCCAACCCGACGACTGGAAGGAACTCATGGAGCTGTCGAGCGCGGCGCAGCAGGAGGGCCACCAGGTCATCCCTCAGGTGGCCGGCCGACCGTTCGGGGTGCTCCTCGGGCTTCAGGGCCGACACCGATTCAAGGACTGCCCGAGCTTCGCCCCGCTGCTCGACCTCTCGATCGCCGACCAGGCGACTGCCATGGCCGATCCTGTGCTCCGGGCGAAACTGATCGCTGAGTCCGACGCCATCGTCAAGATGGTTCGCCACGAGAATCCGATGGCCGTCTCGGTCCTCGAGGGCTACGAGCGGATGTATCCGCTCGGCGATCCTGTCGACTACGAGCCGACCGAGGCCGAGTCCATCCGTGGCCGGGCCGAGGCCAACGCCGTCGTCCCGGTCGAGGAGTACTACGACCGCCTCCTCGACAACGACGGTCACGCCATGATCATGATGACCTTCCTCGGCTACAGCCACGGGAACGGGGATGCACTCCACGAGATGCTGACCCACCCGGCGGCTGTCCTCGGTTTGGCCGATGGCGGCGCCCATGCCAACTTCATCTGCGACGCATCGACCCCAACCTGGATGCTCACCCATTGGGCGCGGGATCGGCACCGCGGCCCCAAGCTCCCGCTTCCCGATGTCATCAAGAAGATGACGGCCGATACTGCTGCCCTTTTCGGCTTCGAGGATCGAGGCATCGTGTCCGTCGGGATGCGGGCCGATCTCAACGTCATCGACTTCGACCGCCTCACACTTCGAGCGCCCAGGCTGGCTCGTGACCTGCCGGCTGGCGGCACCCGACTCCTCCAGGACGCCGAGGGCTACGTCGCCACGATCGTCCGAGGCATCGTCACAAGGGAACACGATGCCTTCACCGGCGAGCTGCCGGGACGCCTCGTACGCAGCTGACCCATTCCCACCATCACCGCCCGTTCCCGAACTGCGATCCGCTATCTCAGTCGCCACTCTCACGTAGCCATCTCAAGGAGACATCCCATGTCCGACCTCATCGAATACGAAACCATGACCTACGAGGTCGTCGATCACATCGCCCGAATTCGATTGACTCGGCCAGAAGGGGCGAACGCCGTCAGCGTGCAGTTTTCGAAGGACTTCCGGGCCGCCACGCTTGCCGCTCACTACGACGATGACGTGCGCGTCCTGCTGGTCACCGCAGAAGGCAAGGTTTTCTGTGCCGGTGGTGATCTCGTCGAGTTCAACGGCGCCGGTGATGCTCTCCCGTTGATTGCATCGGACATGCTCACCGATTTCCACGGAGCGATCTACCGAATGCACCGAATGACCAAACCAACCATCGCGTCGGTCGGAGGAGCGGCGGGAGGAGCGGGCCTGTCGCTCATGTGCGCATTCGACCTGGTCGTCGCTGCGGAGAACGCCAAGTTCACCATGGCCTACACCCGTGCTGGCGTGACGCCCGATGGAACCTCCACGTACTTCTTGGCTCGTCATGTCGGACTGCGCCGAGCGCTCGATCTCACTCTCACCAATCGGCTCTTGACCGCCGAAGAAGCAGAATCCTGGGGACTGATCAACCGAGTGGTCCCGAAGGGTGAAGCCGATGACGCTGCGCTTGCCCTGGCGACCGAACTCGCCGCCGGTTCTGCTTTCGCCACCGGTAACGCCAAGCGGCTGATCTACGAAGGATTCGACTCCTCCCTGGAGGAAACCGGCGAGCGAGAAATGCACATGATCACCCGCTCGATGGGTCTGCCGGATGGCAAAGAGGGCATCGCCGCCTTCGTCGAGAAGCGGGCACCCAACTTCAACAGCCCTGGAACCAGCACCGATGGCTGAGTTCTCTCCGCTCGTCGAGCGAGTGGGCGGAAAGGGCGCCGAGGGCTGGGCCGTGCATTCCGCGGCCAGAAGAGCGGAGGCAAGAGGCGAAGATGTCGTGGTCCTCAGCGTCGGTGACCCGGATTTCCCGACACCGGAAGGTGTGATCGATCGGGCCATCGAGGTGCTCGACGACGGCGATACGCACTACTCCGACATCGCGGGCCGCTCCCACCTTCGATCAGCGATCGCCGAGTACGTCGGCCGGTTGGCCGGGGTGACCTACGAGGCGGACAACGTGATGGTGAGCGCTGGCACGCAAAACGCGCTCTTCAATGCGTCGCTGTGTCTGCTTGGCCCTGGCCACGAGGTGATCGTCCCCGATCCAGCCTACCTCACCTACGAGGCGTCGCTTCGAGTCGGTGGCGCAACCCTCGTTCCCGTGCCGCTGACCGACCACTTCCGGCTCGATCCACTCGCCATCGCGGCAGCTGTCACGACCCACACTCGAGCGATCATCGTGAATTCTCCGGCGAACCCCACCGGCGTTGTTGCATCGAGAGACGAGCTCCGGGCGATTGCCGAGATCGCAGTCGCAAACGATCTGTGGGTCATCAGCGACGAGGTCTACGCCGAGCTCGTGTTCAGCGAAGAACGCCACCACTCGATCGCGTCCGAGCCAGGCATGGCCGAACGCACGGTGGTGGTTGGTGCACTGTCGAAGTCCCACGCGATGACCGGGTGGCGCATCGGTTGGGCCGTCGGCCCCACCAAACTCGTGCAGCACATGGCAACGGTTGCGCTGTGCATGAACTACGGACTACCCGGCTTCATCCAGGAAGCGGCCACGGTCGCAATCGAGAAGCACGCTGCCGATGTCGACGAGATGCGCGAGATCTATCGCCGTCGGCGCGATCTCACAGCATTCATGCTGGCCGAGGCGCCAAACCTGAAGCTCCTCGTACCGGAGGCCGGCATGTTCGTGTTGGCCGACGTTCGAGCGACCGGACTCACCAGTCGCCAGTTCTCGCAGCTCCTCTTCGACGAACAGCGGGTCTCGGTGCTCGACGCTGGCAACTTCGGTTCCCGGGGCGAGGGTTGGGTCCGTATCTCGTTCACCATTGACGAC
>CAZYLX010000269.1:0-5253 GCA_964648595.1 uncultured Acidimicrobiaceae bacterium | reverse complement strand
GAAGTGATGTTGGAGCTCCTCGACAACGCCGACTTCGCCTACTCCCTGCGTTTCCGCATGATGGTCGAGGACAGGATCAATCCCGGTGTCTTTCCCGACCTGGTCGATCCCGAGGTCCGGGTCACCCATCGCCCCGTGGTGCCGCTCTCGTTCGGTGCACATCGGCTCGACGCTTATCGCCGCCTCCCCGACGGATGGCGGACGACGCCGGAGGACCGAGGAACCGATGGGTTCATGTTGGAACAGTTTCTCGACCAGGACTGGTGCCGCGTTGCCGCTTCAGTTCGTCCCACCGTCTTGACGTTCAAGCGAGGCCCCTACCCCGGCTGGCCGACGGAGGAACGAAGACGCATCCTCGAGAGATGGCAACCTCGACTGGCCGAGCCGGATCTCGAGACGGTGTTGACCGTCGGCATTCTCGAGGCCCATGTCCGTCAGGCCTCGGTCTACGGCGCGCGACGCCGCCGGCACCGAACTCGTCGATCGACTCTGGTTCGCCAGCTCCGAGCCAGCGGCTCGCTGGCGAAGCTCCGGTATCAGCGGTTCATCAAACGCCGCAACTGAGGCCCGCCCGCCGACTTCGGAAAGGCATGCACTCAGCTTGAGGCCGCAGGCTCAACGAATCGCAGCGCTGGTGCCAGACGTTCCAGCAGTTGCTCCAGGGGACCGAAGGCATCGTGTCTCGGCGAGGTCAGACAGGTGTCGAAGGGCCAGCTGATCGGGAGCGCTGGATCGTCCCATCGGCACCCGTTGTTATCGTCCTCGGAGTAGAACTCGTAGGCCTCGCTCACGGCCTGAACATGGATGGTTTTCTCATGAAAGTACCAGCCGTGCAGCAAGCCCCGAGGGAAGGCAATCGCCCTGTTTCCATCAGCCGGTAGATCGAAGATGTCGCCCTGTAGATACGTCGGTGAGTCGGGACGAATGTCGACGAGTCCGACGGTCGCATGGCCCGAAACGACCGAGAAGAACTCGTCGTGCCTCGTGTGCACATGCATCCCTCGGAAGACGCCTCGGTTGCTACGCACCAGTGACCACTGGGCCGGAGCAATGGGAGCATCCCAGTGCTCACAGAAGACCTCGGTGAACGTCCCGCGCTCGTCCTCATTTGCGATCAGCTGTAGCTCTCGCACGCCCTGGATTCTCTTCACCGTGTCCCTCCACCCGAACATTCAAGCGTTCGTGGACCCTCACACGACCATGGGCGCTCAAGTGGCGCAAGGGCAGACCGCACTACTGCAGATGGGGAGTCTCGCTCATTCCTCGGTCGACAATCTGCCCATCGTCCAACACAAACACGGGCGGGCGGCCGATCACCGCTCGAGCGAGTGCCACCCGCTGCTCTTGGTCTCTCGACGGTCGGCGCCCGGCGGGCCCCCATCGTGTCGAGTCCGTGCCGTAGGTCATCCAAGACGCCCTGGAGATTGGTGAGCACAATCGCCTCGTCCATCGCCGCTGCGTCGAAGGTTCGCCCGTAGGCAATGTTGTCTCGCACCGAAGCTTCAGCCAATTCTGCCTGCTGGAAGCTGACGCCGATCATGGACCGAAGTCGGGCTCGTCGTACGGCACACCGTCCGCCAGACCACCGCCGGACGCCGACTGTCTCCGTCGAGGATGTCCCGAACCAGGAAGGCCGTTGGATCGCTCACGCAGGGACCGTACCTTTCGACAGATGCCGCTGGGTAGAGAAGCATGACAAGGATGGTTGACCCCGAAGGAGATCACGGCGATGGTGATGCGCGTCGCCCAGCGCTGAATCTCCTGGTCATCGGGGCGGCCAGGAGCGGGACTACTGCGTTGGTTCGGTCGCTCGAACGACACCCCGAGGTCCAATTCACCCAGCCGAAGGAGACCCACTTCTTTGCCCATCCGAACGAGACCCTGGCCTACACCGGACCCGGCGACGCCGAGACCGTCAACGCTCGCTCCATCACTGACGCCGACCACATCGCCGCGCAGTTTGCTGGGTCGGCGGCCACCGCTCGCGGGGAGGGATCGGTATCGACCCTCTGCCTCCCGGACTCAGCAATCCCTGCGATCGAAGCCTTCGCCGATCGAGAGGTCAAGCTCGTTGCGATTCTTCGCGAGCCCGCTGATCGAGCCTATTCCTCCTATCTGTACCTACGAGGTCGAGGGTTCGAGGATCTCGTGACGTTCGAGGCCGGGCTGGCTGCAGAGGACGAACGACACGCCGCGGGCCATCAACACATGTGGCGCTACCGGGGCCTCAGCCGCTACGAAGAACAGCTTCCTGCCTTCATCGAGCGATTCAGCGAGCGATTGTACGTCATGGTCTTCGAGGAGTTCCGCGCCGATCCGAAGGGTGAGCTCGATCGACTCTGCGCGTTTCTCGGCCTCCCCCTCGGCCATGACCTGGTGCTCGGGAACGAGGTCAATCGTGGTGGCGAGCCGTCGTCAAGGCTCCTCGTCCGGATCACATCGTTCGTTCGGCGGATACCCCTGGCTCGGCGCCTGACGCTGGCTCTGACCTCCACGCAGGTCCGCGATCGAGTTCGGGGTTCCAAGCTCGAACGACCGGACGCGGCAGAGGCGACCATGCAGCAACTGCGCGACGAGTTCGCGCCAACGCGAGCCTTTGTCGAGGCCCACCTCGGTCGGCCGATTCCGAGTTGGGACCAACGATGAGAGTGTTGATGATCGATGATCGATACAACATGTTCTACGGAGCCCAACAACAGGCGATCGAGGTTGCGGCCCAGTTCACCAAGCACGGCCACGACAGTCACTTCTTGACGACATCGGAGGGCATGCTGGCATCAAGGGCCCGAGATCGAGGCGTGCAGACTCATGTCGTGCCTGCACCTCCACCGTGGCTTCGCTTCGAACGGCAGGCACTCGGGACCAGCGTTGTCTCTCGCGGGCGGAACATACTCACGATGCTCACCTATTCCAGACAGGTCGCCAAGCACCTGCGGACGATTGAGCCTGATCTCGTGGTGGCATCGAACGTTCGCTCTTCCTTGATCCTCGCCTGGGCCAGGCTCACGTCTCGGCGGCCGATCATGTTGTACGCCCAGAACGACGTCCCGATGGGGCTCTACGGATTTGCAGCGGCTTACATCTGCCGCCGCTTCGGCATGATCGGCCCGTCCACCATCCAGACCTTTCCTTCTCTCGTTCGCAAACGCGTCATACGAAACAGTTTCCCGCTGCCCGGTGGGCGAGATCTCAGCCAATTCACGTTCAGCCCGGAGCCGGCGTTGGACGGAGAACAACCGCCGATGGTCGTGTCCATCGCGAGCCTCAACGAGCGCAAGCGTCTCCATGACCTGATCGAAGCAATCGCGCTCGTGCGCAATCGCGGGCTGCCGGCGGTCCTCACCATCGTCGGCGGGAGCGTCGGCGAAGAGTCGGAGCGCTATGAGCAGCGCTTGATGGAAATCGCCGCCGATCTTGGCGTGCCTACGCATTTCACTGGCTGGCAGGAAGACGTGCGGCCGTTTCTCGCTGATGCGAATTTGTTCGCGATTGCTTCCTCCAACGAGGGGCTCCCGGGCGTTCTGGTCGAGGCGATGGCCTGCGGCCGGGCATGTGTCGCCACGCGCGCCGGCGATGCTGGACGACTGGTCGACGACGCAGGAGCAGGTGCCAGCGTTGAGGTGGGGGACGTCGCAGCTCTCGCAGACGAAATTGCTCGCCTCCTCAGCGACGATGCGACGCGCACTCGGTGCGCAGCGAGTGGGCACGCCTTTGTTCATGCAGAACTGGACCTGAGCCGGATGTACAACGACCTTCGCAGTGGGCTGAGCGATCTCGTCTCGTTCGACTCGTGAGGATCGCCCACATCGTCGAGTCGACGTTCGCTGGCGTCGGTCGGCATGTGCTCGACTTGGCCGGTCTGCAGCAATTGGTTGGCCACGACACTCTGGTCATTTTCAGCCCGGAACGCGAGAGCGACTCCTTCAGAGCTGAACGGCAAGAGTTGCAAGGGACTGTCACGTTCGTCCCGGTTCTGATGCGGCGCAGCCCGGCCCGCAGGACGGGCGCGTCCTTCGGGACACTCGACGTGCGCTGAGAGCTTTGCTTGCCCGGAGGGCCGTCGGTGGGTTGGGACGAGCGCTGTCATGGCGCACCGACCGTGTCATCGCCGTCTCCCCGGAAGAGGAACGGCACTTTCAGGCCATCGGCATAGCAGCAGACAAGGTGCGTGTCGTGCCGAACGGCGTGCGCCCATCAGCGTCGTCCTCTGCTTCTGAGGTCCGCACTGCGCTCGCTCTCCCGCTCGATGGCACCGTGATCGGCTTCGTCAGGCGTCTCGATCGCCAAGAAGCCCCCGAGCTTCTCATCCAGGCGTTCAACACGCTCGCTGCCGACCGAGAAGATGTGCCCCTCGCACTCGTTGGTGACGGTGTGGGCTTTCCCTACGTGCTGATCGAGGCCGCCCAAGCCGGTGTTCCGATCGTCACCACGACGGGCGCCGCTGTTGAGCTGCTCTTCGACAGGGGCGAGAAACATGGCCAGCGAGTCGCAGGCAATGACGTCGACGCTCTGGCAAGAGCGATCGATCAGATGTTGTCCGGTGATCTTCGAACCTACGCCGCAGCGGCACGAGCCGTCGGCGACCGGTACACCGCGGACCGGGTGACGGCCGAGACGCTGAAGGTGATCGACGAGCTGATCGGGTGATTCCGCTCCGTCGAGGCAGCCCATCGGCTCTTGGTTTGTAGCGGCCAGGCCACCTACTTTGACGCTGGTAGGAGGGACGATGGAGCATCCACGTGTGTTGGTGACCGGCGCAGCGGGCTTCTTGGGATCCCACGGGCGCGTCGAGCTCCACCGGTCCGGTTCTTCATTCGTCGGGATCGACGACTTCAGCAATGGCCCACAGGATGCGGTGGGCCATTGCAGCGACTCACTGGCCCTGCGCCGTTCTTCGAAGCTGACATCTTGGACACCGATCGACTCGTCGGCATCATGACCGAGCACCGGATCGACAGCGTCATTCATTTCGCTGGCAAGAAGTCTGTCGCTGAGTCCATGATCAAGCCTCTCGGCTACTTCCGCACCAACATCGCAGGAAGCCTCTTCGTCCTTGACGCTGTGGAACAATGCGGCGTCAGCGCCTTCGTGTTCTCCTCGCCCTGCACGGTCTACGGAGACGGTTGTGGTCCTGGCCGATGCCCGCCCAGGCGACGCCCTTGCACACTACGCAAACCCCTCTGCAGCGGTCGAGCTGTTGGGATGGAAGGCTCAGGCCAGCCTCGCAGAGATGTGCAACGATCGCTGGCGATG
>CAZYLX010000268.1:0-5280 GCA_964648595.1 uncultured Acidimicrobiaceae bacterium | reverse complement strand
CAGCGGATCGCCATCGCCCGCGCCATCGTTGCCGAACCCGCCCTCATCCTCGCCGACGAACCGACCGGCAACCTCGACACTACAACGGGCGACGCCATCCTCACCCTCCTCCAGAACCTCAATGCCGGTGGTGCCACCATTGTCGTCATCACCCACGACAACGAGGTGGCCGCACGCCTCCCACGCGAGATACGCATGCGCGACGGCCAGATCGAAGCCGACACCACCATCGCTCCCACCCCATTGGCTGCACCATGACGACCACAGACACCGAACCGGCGGCGACGAAATGGCGATCGCATCTGCGGCTCCAAGACCTCGCCACAACCGGGACTCTGGGCCTACGAAGCCGGCCCGGCCGGACCGTCCTCACCGCGATTGGCATTGCCATCGGCATCGCTTCCATGGTCGCGGTGCTCGGCATCTCCTCATCATCCAAAGCCGACTTGCTGGCCCAGATCGATGACCTCGGCACCAACCTTCTCCAGGTTCGAGCCGGACAGAGCGTCTTCGGCGATAGCGCCCAGCTGCCGGTTGATTCCGAAGCACTCCTGTCAAGAGTCGCAACCGTCACCGACACCGCAGCGGTCACGAGCCTCGATACCACCGTGCAGCGCAACCGATACGACGCCACGCCAAACGGCCTTTCCGTACTCGCCGCCGACCTCAACCTCGCGGGGACGCTTGACATCTCGACCAGCGCCGGACGGTTTCTGGACTCGGACAACCCCGAGCTCCCAACCGTCGTCTTGGGTGCCGTAGCAGCGCGTCGGCTCGCCATCACAAGCCTCGACGGCGGACCCGAGGTCAGCATCGCCGGGCGGCAATTCCAGGTGGTCGGCATCGCCGACCCGCTACCACTGAACCCCGACATCGACCGGTCCGTCATCATCGGCGACACAGCTGCTCAGCAACTCCTCGGCGTCGACCAAAACCCGACAGCGATCTACCTGCGAGTACGGCCCGAGCAGCTTGAACGAACCCGACCACTCCTTGCTCGCACCGCGAACCCGGGATCGCCAAACGAAGTCCAGGTCTCGCGCCCCTCAGACGCGCTCCAAGCCCGAGCCGCAGTCGACAAGAGCCTCCAGAACCTGCTGCTGGCTCTCGGCGGCGTGGCCCTCCTTGTCGGCGGCGTTGGCATCGCAAACGTCATGGTCATCTCCGTTCTCGAACGACGAGGAGAGATCGGCCTCCGCCGAGCGATCGGAGCGACCCGCAACCACATCCGAGCCCAGTTCGTCATCGAAGCCGCCACGCTCGCCGCCATGGGCGGCGTCCTCGGCGCTGCGTTGGGCGCAGCCATCACCTGGGTTTACGCTCAACGGCAAGGCTGGACCATCGACATTCCGCTCGAAGGACTCGCCGCCGGCGTCGCCGCAGCTCTGGCAATCGGTGCCGTGGCCGGCCTCTACCCAGCCACCAAAGCAGCCCGGCTCGACCCAGCCGAAGCTGTTCGCCCGCACACCTGACCGCACGCAAACAGGGCAAAGGGCCTCCGCTCATAGCGCGAAGACCCGTGAGCCGCCACCAACCTGGGTCAAGAATCGCCCCAGTGCGCGCCGATTCGACCCAAGTTCGGGGGCCAAAGAGCGGAGCCCGTATGTGTTCGAGCACATGCTTGTGATGGAGGAGCGGCTCGGCCGCCACCCCGTTCCGGATGAGTCCATTCACCCGACTCGGTATTCGAGGCGTGATGAAATGGGATGAGCGGCCCAGGTGAATTACAATGCCGCCGACGCTTGACGAACCCGATCCATCGCTGCAGGAGCGCCCTTCCTGCACCATCCTGGGCGGCTCGCGGGCCATGACCACAGGAGCCATTTTCATGTACGCAGATATTCAGCAGACACTCGGAGACCAAGCCGAGTATCTGCTCGACCACAAGAGCGAGACCATCCCGAAGGAACAGCTGCACCTACCCGGGCCCGATTTCATCGATCGCGTGACGTCACGGACCGATCGTGGTCCGGCGGTGCTCCGCAACCTTCAATCGATGTACGACCATGGCCGCCTGGCCGGCACCGGTTACCTCTCGATTCTCCCGGTCGACCAGGGTATCGAGCACTCCGCAGGGGCGAGCTTCGCACCCAACCCAATCTACTTCGATCCCGCAAACATCTGTGAGCTCGCCATCGACGGTGGGTGTAACGCCGTGGCGTCGACACTCGGTGTGCTCGGTTCCGTTGCCCGCTCGTACGCCCACAAGATTCCGTTCATCCTGAAGTTCAACCACAACGAACTCCTGACCACACCCAACACGTTCGATCAAACCCCGTTCGGATCGATCAACCAAGCATTCGAGATGGGCTGTGTCGGGGTCGGTGCGACCATCTACTGGGGCTCGGACGAGTCGAACCGCCAACTTCAGGAAATCGGCGTGGCGTTCGAGCAGGCGCACGCGCTCGGCATGTTCACCGTGCTCTGGTGCTATCTCCGCAGTCCCGCGTTCAAGGTCGACGGTGTCGACTATCACGCCTCGGCCGACCTCACCGGGCAGGCCAACCATCTCGGGGTCACGCTCGAGGCCGACATCATCAAGCAGAAGCTGCCCGAGAACAACGGTGGGTACACGGCGATCCAGGCGGGCAAGACCCACCCGAAGGTCTACAGCGAACTCACGACCGACCACCCGATCGACCTCACCCGCTACCAGGTGGCCAACTGCTACATGGGCCGGATGGGTCTGATCAACTCCGGTGGCGCATCCGGCACCAACGATCTGCAGGACGCAACAGCCACGGCGGTCGTCAACAAGCGTGCCGGTGGTACCGGCCTCATCACCGGACGCAAGGCCTTCCAGAAGCCGATCGACGAGGGGATCGCGATCCTCAACGCCGTCCAGGACGTCTATCTTTGCGACGACGTCGAAATCGCCTGAGAGGGGCAGAGCATGCGTATCGGAATCTTGACGGGGGGCGGCGACGTCCCGGGCCTCAATGCGGCCCTCAAAGCGGTGGTGGTAAGGGCGGCCGAGCAGGGGCACGAGGTCATCGGCCTGCGACGCGGGTGGGCCGGGCTGTTGTACTCCGATCCCGATCACCCGGAATCGCTCGCTGAGTTCACCCAGCCCATGGACCCGGCATGGGTGCGCACGATCGACCGAACCGGAGGCACCGTCCTTCACAGCTCGAGAACCAATCCGGGCAAGGTCAAGGCCGATGCCGTTCCGGACTTCCTGGAAGCTCCGGTCGGTGTCGAGCCGCCCTATGACTTCACTCCTCACGCGCTGAAAGTCATCGAGGCCATCGGCATCGATGCCCTCATACCGATCGGGGGTGACGACACGTTGTCGTATGGTCTGCGATTGCACGAGGAGGGGGTGCCGGTCATCGCCATCCCCAAGACGATGGACAACGACGTGCACGGCACGGACTACTGCATCGGGTTCTCGACTGCGGTCACTCGCGGAGTTCAGTTCATCACCAACCTGCGGACCAGCACCGGCTCACACGAGCGGATCGCCGTCGTCGAACTGTTCGGTCGCTACAGCGGTGAGACCTCGCTCATCACGGCGTACCTTGCGGGGGTCGATCGGGCGGTCATCTCCGAAGTACCGGTCGACGTCGACCGTCTCGCCGGTTTCCTGGTCGCCGACCGCAAGTCGAACCCCAGCAACTACGCGATGGTTTCGATCTCGGAAGGTGCCGTGATCGAGGGCGGCGAGATGGCGTTGCGGGGCGAGGCCGACGCCTACGGGCATCGCAAGCTCGGAGGGATCGGCGAGCAGCTCGGATCGATGCTCAAGACGATCACTGGCGTCAATATCATCAACCAGACGGTCGGTTATCTGATGCGCTCGGGCAGCCCGGACTCGCTCGACCTCATGGTCGCCAACAACTACGCCGTGATGGCCGCCGACCTCGCCATCGAGGGACAGTCGGGAAGGATGGTCGCCCTGCGGGGAGGCACCTACACCAACGTGCCGATCTCGCTGATCGGTGAAGGGGTGAAGCGCGTCGACGTGGGCGAGATGTATGACGCCAAGCTCTACAAGCCGGTGATCCGCCACGTGGGCGGTAAGCCCATGTTCCTGTACTGACGCCGGGCGTCCTCGAACGCCGATCGCCGTACCGCTCGAGCTTCGAGCCTCGCAACGTCACGCTTCATGAGTGCTGTGAACAAGCGTTTTGTAGTGGAGCTGGGGGTGTCCTGGTTCAGGACATAGGAACATGATGAGTCAGACATGGGAACCTTCCTCGGGTGCAGCCTTGGCCATGTCGAAGGCCCGCCTGGTGATCACTGCTGTCGTTGTCGAAGGACGCACCCACGCTGATGTCGCCGCCCAGTACGGTCTCTCGCGATCCTGGGTCACGCGCCTGGTCGGCCGTTACCGGCTCGAAGGCGACACCGCGTTCGAAACGAAATTCCGCCGCCCAAAGACCTCACCCAACAAGGTTGCCGATGTCGTGAACCAGGCAACCGTGAACCTGCGCCTCGACCTCACCAACCGTGAACCTGCGCCTCGACGCCGGCCCGCACACGATCCAATGGCACCTCGCCCGGCGAGGTCACGAAGTGTCGATCTCCACCATCCGGCGGCGACTCATCGACGCCGGACTGATCGAACCCGCACCGAAAAAGCGGCCGAAGTCGTCCTACATCCGCTTCGAAGCCGACCTCCCCAACGAAACCTGGCAATCAGACTCCCCCCACTACCGCCTCGCCAACAGCGCAGCTACCGAAGTCCTGGTCTGGCTCGATGACCACTCCAGATTCGCGTTGAGCGTCACAGTCCATGACCGCGTCACTGGAGACATCGTGGTCGACACCTTCACCGAAGCCGCCACTGACCAGGGATTCCAGCGTCAGTGCTCACCGACAACGGCAAGCTGCCCGAAGGGCAGCCGTCTACGACGACACGGTTCGCCGGTTATCCAGGCGGATGCAACGCCCTCGAGACCCGATTCGTGACCCTCGGCGTCGATCAGAAACACTCGGGGCCGAACCATCCGACCACGTGCGGGAAGGTCGAACGGTTCCACCAAACGATGAAGAAATGGCTGACCGCTCAGCATCCCCAGCCCGCCACACACGAAGCGTTGTGGCCTTGATCGACGCGTTCGTCGACGAATACAACCACCGACGACCACACCGATCTCTCGGCCGAACCATCCCAGCCGTTGCCTACAAGCGGCAACACCTCACCCTCAACCAAAACGTCGGCTACCAACCACGCTTCAAAAGCAATGAAACCCCCGGACCGGGGGTCCGAGGGTTTCCGATGTCCTGAGACATCACATGAGTGGAGCTGGGGGGAATCGAACCCCCGTCCGCCGG
>CAZYLX010000267.1:0-5286 GCA_964648595.1 uncultured Acidimicrobiaceae bacterium | reverse complement strand
GGCGTGCTTCATGGTGAAGAAGGCTCCCGAGAGATTGGTGTCGAGAATCCGTTGCCAGTCGGAGGCATCGGTGGCGACCACCGGAGCGGCACCCCCAACACCGGCGTTGATCACCGCAAGGTGGAGCCCCGCCTGACCACCCTCGGGGCTGCTCGCCGCAGTGGCCACAGCGGAGGCAACATCGTCTTCGTTGGCCACATCACCGACGACCGTCCGAACCAGGCCCCCGTTCGCCTGGACTTGTTGTGCGGCGTCCTCGAGCGTCGACTGCGTCCGACCCATGATCGTGACCGTCGCACCGCCTTCGACAAGCAGACGAGCCGTTGCCAGCCCAATCCCGGATCCCCCTCCGGTGACCAGCGCTCGCTTGCCGTCGAATCGACTCGTCATGTCGCTTTCTCTTTCTCGTTCGAGGCGCTGTCGAACTGCGATCGCGCCCATTTGTAGTCGGGCTTGCCCGGCCCCGTGTATGCCATGGCCTCGACGAAGACTGCCTCCTTCGGGAGCTTGTAACCGGCCAGGTGATTCCGAAGGAAGTCTCGGATCTCGTCGAGCGATGTCGTTGCATCCGGCCGCCGAGCGATCACTGCCGCCACCCGTTGTCCGAACCGGTCGTCTTGACGACCCAGCACGAACGCATCGAGCACGTCCGGATGCGCCTTGACCTTGGCCTCGACCTCCTCCGGAAAGACTTTCTCGCCTCCGGTGTTGATGCAGTTTGACCCGCGCCCAAACACCGTGATCGTCCCGTCGGCTTCGAGGCGGGCCGCGTCACCGGGAATCGCCCAGCGACGGCCGTCGGCGTCTGTCGGGAACGTGGCAGCGGTCTTCTCGGGATCCTTGTGGTAGCCGAGCGGAATGTGCCCCGTCCTCGCCAGGCGCCCAGTGATCCCTGTGCCTGGTTCCATCGGCCGATTGTTGTCGTCCAGCACAGCCGTATCGGGCTTCATCTGGAAGCGGGGCGCTCCGCCGTCGCCGGTGCCGACGAGTGCTCCGTTGCCGCCGGTCTCCGACGCCCCAAAGCCATCCACAATCAGCGTGTCTGGGAGCAGGTCGGCGAGCTCTTGTTTGACCACCGGAGAGAGGATTGCTCCACCGGATGCGATTGCCGAGAGTGACGAAAGATCTGGTGCTTCCCCATCGGACACCATCGCTCGCAACGTGTCGGCGAACGGCCTTGCCATTCCGTCGCCGATCAGCACGAGCAGTTGTGCCCGATCAGCGGCGGCCTGGCGAATGACTCCCTCCGGATCGAAGTGACGCTGCGTCCACAACGACACGCCGTTGCCGGCGAGCAAGGGCCGCAACGAGTTCCATTGACCGTTTCCGTGCATCAACGGCGAGGTCACCAACCATGGAGCTCGCTCGGGGACGATCGCATCGAAGGCATCGGCGGGGCTCTCGGGTTCCACGAGGCTCGTCATCGCGCCGAGAAAGATCTCCTCTTGGCGCCACAGCACGCCTTTCGGCATCCCAGTCGTTCCGCCGGTGTAGAGGATGTACCGGTCGTCCGGCGACCGTGCGGGCATCGCGGCCGACGACGTCTCGCCAGAGGTCACCACCTCACTCCAAGTCCGCTCGTCGGGGCCGAGCGACTCCACAACGGCATCACCGGCACTGGGTCCGTCGAGCACGACCGTCTGGCGGATCAACGGGAGCTCGGTCCGCACTCGACGAACCATGTCGAGGAAGTCGGGTTCACAAACGACGGCAACGGCGTCGGAGTCGTCGAGCAGATATCCCAGCTCGGCATCGACGTAGCGATAGTTGACGTTGACCGGAGCAACCGCGGCTTTGAAGCAGCCAATCATTGCCTCGAGCCACTCGACCCGATTCCATGACAGCACCGCGACGTGCTCGCCCGGCCGCACTCCGCTGTCAACGAGGTCTCTGGCGAACGCGCTGGCGTTGTCGTCGAGCGACCGATAGGTCCGGTCGCCGAGCGGCGAGGTGACAGCCAAGCGGTCGGGAACAGCGGCTGCGGTCTGTTCGAAGAGGTCGGCAAGATTCCACGTGGCCATCGCGTCAACCTAAACCGGGGGCTGAGGAGCGCGAAACTGAGGGTCACAAGACCCGGGTGTACGCCTTCGGCGTACCTGAAGTTGCTCGCTGACGCTCACAACATTCCTGGCGTTGGCGGTACCCCTGGGTCAGAGGCCGGCGGCGCGGAGTCTTGCTCGGACCTTCGGAGGTGTCAGAGGGAACGAGTCGAACCACACGCCAGTTGCGTCGTGCAGTGCCGCAACGATCGCCGGGGCGTAGGGGATCAGCGGCATCTCGGCCATTCCTCGCACCCCGAACGGTCCCCGCGGGTCCGGAATCTCCAGCAAGACCGATCGCACCTGTCCGGGAATGTCACCGATGCCCGGAATCAGGTAGCCCGAGAACCGGGGATTGAGGACTCGGCCTTCTGCCACTTGGAGGTTCTCGCTGAGTGCGTAGCCGTGGGCCTGGATCACCGCGCCCTCGATCTGCCCCTCGACCAACGCCCGGTTGATGATGCGACCGACGTCCGACGCCACAACGACATCGTGCACCACGATGTGGCCGGTCTCGATGTCGACCGACAGGTCAACGGCCTCGGCAACGTAGCCGTAGGCGAAGTTCGGGGTTGTCGGGGCGCCGTTCGGATCGAGCATCTCGGTCGGCGGGGGTGTGTAGCGAAAATCGCCGACCGCCGGTCGTTCACCATCCCGCCAGGCCTTCTCCGCTTCTTCCGCAGCTCCGAGGATCGCATTGCCGGTCATCCAGCTGAGCCGGGAGGCCGACGCCGACCCGGAATCACCGGTTGTGGCTGTGTCGGAGAACGTCGGGTTGATCGCCTCAGGGGGCAATCCGGTGGCCTCCGCCGCCATCTGCACGAACGCCGTGTGTGCCCCCTGACCAACGTCGGCACCGGCGAGGTACAGCTCAGCGCCGGCGGGCTCAGCGCCGTCACCCGACAAGATGATCTTGGCCTCGGAACGCTCGGGGAATCCGAACGAGAAGCCGACGTTCTTGAGCGCGCATGCAAAGCCGCGGCCCCGGCGTGCGCTGTCAACGGATGGTGGGAGCGAAGCGAACGCAGGAATCGGGATGGCCTCGGCTTTTGGTTGCGACCACCCGGCGGCGTCAGCGCATGCCTCCACCACCTCAGGAATGCTCACACCGGCCGGCATCTCTGTTCCCGTGATGCCGATCGATCCTTCGGTCAAGAGGTTGCGACGGCGGACTTCGACCGGGTCGAGACCGAGCGCGTCTGCCAGCTTGTTCATCTGGCTTTCCGCAACGAAACAACCCTGCGGCCCGCCGAACCCTCGGAACGCCCCGCCCGGGACGGTGGTCGTGTAGACGGCCCAACTGTCGATCCTGGCCAACGGCACCTGGTAAGGCCCGGCCACCGTGAGATGCAGGTTTCCCAACACCTTGTTCGTTGTGTAGTTGTAGGCGCCGGCATCGAGGTGGGCCTCGGCCTCGACGGCGATGATCCGGCCAGTGGTATCGGCGGCCAGGCGAGCATGAACACGGCCGCGATGACGCTTGTGATGGCCGACAATGCTCTCCTCCCTGCTCCACTCGGCACGGACCGGCCGCTCGACACCCAACGACGCAAGCTTCTGAACCGCGAGAGCGAGCGCGATCTGGACGCTCATGTCCTCTTTCCCGCCGAACGCACCGCCGATCGTGCGATAGATGACACGAACGCGGCCCATCGGCAGATCGAGCGCGTGGGCGATCTGTTCTTGATCCTCGTGTGTCCACTGGCCGGCGCACTCGACAGTGATTCGCCCTTGATCATCGAAGTAAGCGAGCCCGGCCTCGGTCTGGAGGAAGGCGTGTTCCTGATGCGGCAGCTCGTAGGTGCCTTCGATCACGACGGGTGCCGCGTCGATCGCTGCGGTCACCTCATCGGGCGAACCGTTCCTGATGACATAGTGGTAGTACGCGTTCGACTGAGCCTCGATCTCGGGGTGAACAAGCGGTGCTCCTTCTGCCAGGGCTGCATCGATGTCGGCAACGATGGGAAGCGGCTCCCACTCGACCTCGATCAATGCGGCGGCCGCTCGAGCAATCTCGGCCGACTCGGCAACGATGACGGCGAGGTTGTCGGCCTCCCACCGCGAAACATCGCAGGCAACAGCGGATCGTCCCGTGGACGTCGGCCCGATCAAGACCGGTTGATCGTTCATCGTGAGGCCGTACTCGTTGACCGGCACGTCAGCCGACGTGACGATTACTGCAACCCCTTCGACTGCCTCCGCTTTCGATGTGTCGAGATGTCGAATCCTGGCGTGGGGCTCGTTGGTGAACACCACGAGTGCCTCGAGCGAATTCTCGAGCCGGACGTCTTGCGCGTAGCTCGCTTCACCCGATGTCTTGGCCGCTCCGTCGGCCTTGATGAGGGACTCGCCGAGCCTGCTCATCGGACCGCCTCCTCGATCTTGTAGTACCCGGTGCATCGGCAAAGGTTGCCAGCCAAACCCTGCTTGATCTGCTCGTTGCTGGGCGATGGGAACTCGGCCTGGAGTGCCTGAGCAGCGACGATGAATCCTGGGATGCAGAACCCGCATTGCACAGCCGCAGCCTGAACAAAGGCCTCCTGAATGGGAGCGAGCTCGACCTCGGTGCCGATCCCGGCGGCTGTGGTGATCTCGCTGCCTGCCGCTCGGCCAGCCGGGACGAGACAGCTGAGCACGCTGGTGCCGTCCAGTTGCACGGTGCAGGCCCCACACTCCCCTTCCGAGCAGCCTTCCTTCGTGGTCGTGATGTCGGCCTCGTCTCGGAGCCAGCGGAGCAATGTGACCGGCTTCCATGGGGCGGTGACCATGACGCCGTCAACCATGGCCTCGACGATCGCACCGTTCTCCCACTGCCCCGAGATCCCCGAGGCAGGAACGCCAGGACCGCCGATCATCGGTGGCGTGGCGGGGAACGCGACGGCCTGATCGCCCGCCGCGAGAGCGACAAGTGCCCGCCGAACCATGATCGCGATCTGGTCGATTCGATAGTCGGCCGGGGCCCGGAGGTCGTCGATGGGCGAGACCGCGGCGGCTGCCGCGTCCGCGACCGCCGCACCTACCGATGCGTCGATCACACCATCGGTGATACGAGCGCCGTCGAGGAGCGCCTCTGCCGATGCGATGCGGCCAACGGTCGGGGCGACGCTCCCGAGCACCACGCGGCTGTCGCCGACCTCTCCATCGGAGTCGACGGAGAAGCACACGGACAAGTGGACGACCGAGATGGCCTGGGCTCGCCGTAAACCCAGCTTGAGATACAGCCCTCGCCGATCGGGATCAGACTCGT
>CAZYLX010000266.1:0-5299 GCA_964648595.1 uncultured Acidimicrobiaceae bacterium | reverse complement strand
CGCGCGCGGCATCGGAGTCACCTCATCAACGCTCCTGAACCAGATCGGACCGGATGCGAACCTTCGCCCTCTCGTCACTCTGCCCTTGAGCAAGAACGCCTCGTTGAGGTTGCCTCGATCACGGGTCGGGAGCTTGCGGGCTCGTATTGGCAAGTAGCCGACGCCGGGGAGCGGCCAGTCTGGCCGATCCATGGTCACCAGCTCTTTGATCTCGAGGGGAAGTTCGTGGAATCGCCGTACGAAGTCGAACGTCGATTCAATGAGTTCCCGGTTGACCCCGTGGCCGATGAGCTGGAAGAACCCGACGTTCTCACTCGCTTCGTTCAGCCGAGCGGCAAAAGCCGCCCGAGCAGCGGAGCTGCCGGATGCGGCCGAGAGATCGATGATGGGGATGTCGTCAGGAGCGGCATCAACCACGATCGATGTATCCCACGAGGTTGACTCGGCTCGAAGCTGTCGCTCCCGTTCGTCCGGATCGAACTCGACATCCTCGGCTTCGGTCGGCATGGCCGGATCGTACCGGGCAAGCTCATCTGCTTGGAGGTGCCAGCGGTCAGCGATTGAGCTCGACGGCGGCGTCAACGATGTCGTCGGCCGACACCAACACTAGTGTTGCCGCGGCACCGAGTGGGATGAACGAGTCTCGGCTGGTGATGCGTTTGATCTCGCCTCGGAAGCCTGCGTCGACCAGTTCCGCAACGAGCCCCTCTCCGACCCCGCCTGTGCGACGAGTCTCATCAACGATCAGCACTCGTCCGGTGGCGGTCGCCGCGGCCAGCATGTCGGCCACCGGTAACGGAGCGATCCAGCGGAGATCGAGAACCGTGGCTCGGATGCCGTGCACGGCCGCCAGCGTGCGCTGCGCTTGCCGGCTCAAGTACGAGCCATTACCCCACGTGATGATCGTGAGATCGTCGGCCTCGTCGCCGTGTTCCTGGCCGGGCCACGCACGGGCAGAGCCGATGGGCACCGGGGTTGGGTCGTATGGCGACAGCCAGCGACCATCGCCCTCACCCTGTTCATCGATCGTGAGCGAGGTGTCGTGGTAACGAGCGATTGGTTCGAGGTAGACACACACGGCCCCGGTCTGGCGAGCATGTTCGACACAGCTGTGGAGCATGCCGGCGGCATCGCTGGGGTGGGAGGGTGATGCGATCACGACACCGGGCAAGTCACGCAGCACGGCGATCGAGTTGTCATTGTGAAAATGTCCGCCGAAGCCCCTCTGGTAGCCGTAGGAAGCGATTCGAACGATCATCGGGTTTCGGTACTGACCCTGCGAGAAGAACGAGAGCGTCGCCGCCTCGCCGCGGAGCTGGTCTTCGGCGTTGTGGAAGTACGCGAGGTACTGGATCTCGGGGATCGGCAAGCGGCCATTCACCGCGGCGCCAAGGGCGAGCCCGAGAATCGACTGTTCGTCGAGAAGTGTGTCGAACACACGCTGGGAGCCGAAACGTTTCTGGAGCCCGCGGGTCACTCCATAGACGCCGCCTTTGCGGCCGACGTCTTCGCCGAACATCAGAACATCGGCGGCCGCCTCGAGCTGATCACCCAAGGCACGGTTGATGGTCTGAGCAAGGGTCAGGGGTGTCGCGCCTTGTGCTGTTGCATCGGCCGACGCCGACGCCGACGCCGTCGCCGAGAGCGGTGGCGGTGGAGCGGGTGCCAATGCGGTCAGCGGATCCATCACCTCGTCCGCCGTCTCGAGCTCTGGCTCATCCCGAAGCTCCAGCGCCCTGGCTCGAATGGACTGCCGCAAATCGAGGTACCACTCGATGCATTCGGCCGATGAACACACGCCGAGTTCGAGGGCAAGGCGAGCGGCGCCAATGATCGGATCCCGCTCTCGATCAGCCTGGAGTTCCGCTGGCGTTCGGTAGGCCGACTCGACATCGGTGCCGGCGTGGCCGAGGAATCGAACGGTGTCGAGGTGGACGAAGCCGGGCGTTCCGGTTTCCCGAACCCGGTCAACGAGGGCACCAACCTGGCTCAACACATCAGCTGGGTCCGACCCGTCGACTCGGGTGTAGTCGATGGCAGCGCGGTGATTTGTTGATGCTGCCACCCAGTCAGCTGGGCTCGGAACGCTCAGCCCCAAGCCGTTGTCTTCGCAGACGAAGATGACCGGGACCCGTTGGCCTTGGTGGGCCGCGTGGCTCGCCGAGTTCAGCGCCCCCTGGGCAGTCGAGTGGTTCAGGGATGCGTCACCGAAGCTGCAGACGACGACCGAGTCCGAAGGCCAGGAGGTCGAGACGCCGTCAGCCAAGGAGAAGCTCAGCGCCAGGCCGACGGCCCGTGGCAGATGGGAGGCGATGGTCGACGTCTGGGGGATGATCGACAGCTGGTGATTTCCGAATACCTTGTGGCGGCCTCCCGAAATCGGTTCGGTCGTGCGGGCGAACATGCCTCGTACGACATCGCTGACCGGATCGGAAACAAGCTGGCCGGCTGCCGCCGCCTGCATCGACCGGGCCATGTAGAACCCTCCCGATCGATAGTGCAGCAACGCCGGATCCGTCGGTCGAAGACACAATGCGACGGCGGCGTTTGCCTCATGTCCTGCGGATCCGATCGTGTAGTAACCGACACCGTGCTCAGCCCTGAGCCAGCGGGCTGTGTGATCTACGAGCCGACTCGTGATCTCAGCTTCGAGCAGCGTCGCCGAGGTGAGTGGATCAACGCTGGATGAGGATCCCGGGCGAGGCGTGAGGCTGGCGATTCGGGCGAGTGTTTCCTGCTCGAGCGGATCGAGATCCTCTGGGAGAAGGCGGTCTGCTGGCACGAGCCGACCCTAGTTCGGCCCCTGCCCAGCACCGCGCGGAGTTGCTGACTACGTTCCCTCAATGACCTCTGCATCAGGACAGCTCTCGAGGATTGCCGTGCTCGGGCTCGGCAAGGTCGGGCTCCTGGCCGCCAGACTGTTGGACGAGAGTGGATTCGATGTTCTCGGTATCGATCAACGAGCGGCGCCAACGGGTGAGCCATTTGCGACGTTGGGGTCGGTCGACATCGATCCGACGGCATCGGATGCCCTGGCGAATGCGCTCGGTTCTGTCGACGCCGTGCTGTCGTGTCTTCCGTACCACCTGAACATCGCTGTTGCCGAGACGGCCCATCGGCTGGGAATCCACTACTTCGACCTGACCGAGGACGTGCCGACCACCGAACGAATTCGCGAGCTCGCCGCCGACAGTCGGGGAGTGATGGCCCCGCAATGCGGGCTTGCTCCTGGCTTCGTTGGCATCGTTGCCGCCAATCAGGCCAACTCGTTCGACCGATGCCGCTCGATTCGTATGCGCGTCGGAGCCCTACCGCATCATCCGACCGGCCACCTCGGCTACGCCTTCAATTGGTCGCCAGAAGGTGTCGTGAACGAGTACCTCAACGATTGCGAGGTGATCGAGGATGGTGTCCGGAAGTGGGTGTCGCCAATGGAGTGGCTCGAGACGATCTATGTGTCTGGCACCCGGCTCGAAGCCTTCACCACTTCGGGTGGATTGGGAACGATGTGTGAGACCTTCCACGGGCGCGTGGAGAACCTCGACTACAAGACCATGCGCTACCCGGGTCACATGGAGCTGATGAACTTCTTCTTCCACGAGCTGCTGATGCGGGACCGCCGAGAACTCGCCGGCGAGATCCTGACCCATGCGAAGCCGCCGGTCGACGAAGACGTCGTCTACATCCACGTGGCATCGGAGGGCGAGATCGATGGTCAGCTCCGGCGGCACGAGTTCGTGAGGAGCTTCCTGCCCCGTGACGTCGCAGGGCGACGAGCGACTGCGATTGCCTGGACCACTGCCTCGTCGGTCGTCGCCGTGATCGAGATGGTGCGGGACGGAACGCTGCCGTCGACGGGTTTCATCAAGCAGGAGGACATCGACGTTGCCGCCTTCATGGCGACAGCAACAGGATCTGCCTTCAGCGACGATGCGCGCTAGAACGGACGACGATGAGACCGCTCGATGAAATCGCCGCAACCATCGAAAGCATGCCCGACGTGCTTCGGGCGTTGCTGACACCGCTGGATGAGTCAGTGTTGAGGATTCGCCCCGAGCCAGGGGAGTGGTGTGTCCTCGAGGTGATCGGTCACCTCATCGCGACCGAGGGGCCGGCGTTCCGGGAACGGGTCCGTGGCATCGTCGACGGTGCTCCCCAGATCCCCGGGATCGACGTCTCGCTCGACGGGACAGGTCGGGACTTCGCTTCCGAGAATCTCGCTGACCTGCTCGACGAGTTGGCCGTACAGCGCTTGGAGTCGGCCGTCTTCCTTCGTTCCCTGGAGCCCGACGATCTCGATCGTGTGGCCGACTATCCACCCCACGGCGCCTTCGCAGCCGGCGACTTCGTGCACGAGTGGCCGTTCCACGATCAGGATCACCTGCAGCAGATCCTCGCCGCGATCAAGCCCTCATACCTGCCCCACATGAGCGAGGCCATGCAGGCCGCTCTCGCTCCCGAGCCCTCCGACCGTTAGCCTCCGCCGATGGACCTGGTGCCCGTCGTCGACATCCGAGACCCTGGAGCAACCTCGCTTGGAGAGTTGGATCGAGCGTGTCGCGATCACGGCTTCTTCCTTCTGTCCGGTCACGAAATGGACCAAGTGATTGCTGACACGTTCGCTGCTGCGCGGCAGTTCTTCGATGCTCCCAACGCAGTGAAGGACAGTGTCCGCCGCAGCGCCGAGATCCCACTCGGCTACAACGAGCGCGAACTCACGAAGCGGAGCAGGGACCACAAGGAAGTCTTCGACTTCGTGGATCCGTCGCAGGGTCGATCGAGCAAGTACAACCGCTGGCCGAGCGAGGTCGACGGATTCCGCGAGGCGATGTCGGCTCACTACGACGCATGCAGCGATCTTGCCGTGCGAACGACGGAGCTCGTCTTCGCCGCTCTCGGTCTCGGTGCCAAGACGATCTCCTCGCATGGAGGCGATCGCACGACAAGCAGTGCTCGGCTCAACCACTACACACTTGGTGATCCGGTGCCGGAGGACGAGCGAGACGGTCTTGCCGAATTGGCGGACGTGGCGCTCGGTCATCACACCGACCTCGGCCTGTTGACTCTGCTGATCCAAGACGACGTTGGCGGATTGCAAGCGATGTCGGGCGACCACGGCTGGATCGACGTCGAGCCCCGGCCGGGCACCATCGTGGTGAATCTGGCCGACTGCATGCAGGTGTGGACCAACGATCGCTATCGGGCAGCCGTGCATCGCGTGCTGCCGATGACCACCAGCACGCGGATGAGCATCCCGTACTTTTTCAACCCACTGCGTGACGCCACGATCGAGCCGATT